>JBODRP010000079.1:0-18378 GCA_050633005.1 Trichormus sp.
GTGACTCAGTCACCCACATACTCAGGAGTTTTGTGCTTCTCGTCTTACTAGATAATTCGTAATTCGTAACGATGCTCCCGCCCCGCTCCGCTAACGTAATTCGTAATTCGTAATACCCTACGGCTTTGCGTAGCGTTCCGTTCGCGCTAGCGTTGCGTAGCAAAGGAAAGGCTTGCGCCTAGGTAATTCGTGCAACACCACACCAATTGGTGGAAAGCGTTGATGGCTAGGTACTAATCTCCAACCGACTCATAACTGATAACTGATAACTGATAACTGTTTTAATGATGATGTTGGTAGCGGCTAAAGCCTGGCCCGTAGGTTGCTAAAAGATTTTGGGGTGAGAGGGCAATTTCAGGTTGTCCGGTACAGACGACTGTTTGATTCAGACAAACCACGCGATCGCAATGGCGGCTTACCATATCAATATCATGGGAAACCTGCAAAATTGTCCAGTTTTCTTCTAGCTTCAATTCATTCAGCAACCCATAAAAATCTGCTGCACCTTGCATATCAACTCCAGCAAAGGCTTCATCTAGTACTAATAGTTTTCTAGGGATGACTAAGCAGTAAGCTAACAATACTCGCTTGAGTTGACCACCACTCAAAGTCCCAATACTTTGATTTCGTAAGTGATAAGTGTCTGTTCTTCTTAAGGCTTCGGTTACTGCTAAAGATTTTTCCGTGGCTTGATGTCGTAGTTTAGATAAAAAGAAAGAGTTATTACTACCTGTAGCTACCCATCCTAAACCTACTAATTCTTTAACTGAAATAGGAAAACTGCGATCAAAAACAAAATTTTGCGGCATATAGCCTAAAAGATAACGTAAATTCCCTAACCTATTGATAGGAAGACCGAATATTTCAATCTTCCCGGTACTATGGGGAATTAAATCTAAAACAGCTTTAACTAATGTACTTTTACCTGCACCATTAGGGCCAACTACAGCTGTGTCTGTTCCTGGTGTTAACTCAAAGGAAACATCCCGCACCGCTAAATAATTACCTTGATATACAGTTAATCCCTCAACTTTGAGAACAGGCGATTTCACGTAATTTCACTCCCAAATTAAAAATAAAAATACTTTTCTCATTTCCCATATGCTATAGAAATCCGATTTGATTTCTGAAAAAATTTCAGTATATGTAGTATGTGTAGGGGAGGCAAATTGCAGTGTGGATTTTCCTCCTGCAATATTGCCGTTGTGTTAGGCGTAAGCCGTAACGCACCAAATGATTTAGTGCTAGTTACTTTACTCTCCCTGCTAACAGACCCTAAGTATCTGTTCAAACATCAAGTAAGAATCCGATAGGAGAATAAATAAGCCTTACTTACAAGCTGTTTCTATGGTTTGTAAGTTAGCTTTCATGGCTTGAAAATAATACTGTGGATCTTTTTCGCCAGCTTCTAAAGGATCTAATGAACCTAATGTTAATTTCAGGTCTTGAGAAAGACTGGTGAGTAATTTGTTGTCTACTCCTGGCTCACTAAACAAAGCTTTCACATTATATTTTCTGACTGCTTTGATGGTATTTTGTATATCTGCTGGAGAAAGTTGATCTTCAGGAATTTCTACTACTGCTACTTGTTTGAGGTTATAACGTTGAGCTAGGTATGGATAGGCATCATGAAAGGTGACAAAGGTGCAGTTAGGAGTTTTTTGTAATGTCTGCTGAAATTGAGTATTTAAATTTTCTAATTCTTGAATGTAAGCACTAGCATTAGCCTCATAAGTAGCTTTATTTCCTGGGTCGGCTGCAATTAAGCCATCACGAATATTTGTGACTTGCTGTTTTACTAATACAGGATCTAACCACACATGAGGATTACCTTCAGCGTGTTCATGGTCATGGTCGTGGTCTTTTGTGGCTTTCACCACTGGTGAGATTTCATTTAAGGTTTTAATGCCAGCACTGGCATCAATTTGCTTTAATTTAGGGTTTTCGGCGTTTTTGACGGTAGCTTCCAGAAATTCCTCTAATCCCAACCCATTTTTCACTAAAATATCTGCTGTAGCGATCGCTTTAACGTTATCTGGTGTAGCTTGATATTCATGTACTTCTGTGCCTGGAGAAATTAATATCTCTACATCTGCTGCGTCTCCAGCCACAGCTTTTGTAAATAAATACATCGGTAAAAATGTTGTGACAACCTTGATTTTTGGTGGCTGTGCTACGGGAGTAGAGGCTGCTTCCTGTGCTTGTGGGGACTTTTGAGTACTTGTGTCTTCAGTCTGGTTGGATGAGTTACAACCAACTGTCATTGACAATATTACCAAGGTAATCAACGACAGGATACCTTTTGTTGCTATACTTCTTTTCCCCATAGTATTCCCCTCCGCAACTATGCTTTAACTGCTGCGATCGCACTTTTAATCTAGATTTTGAGAATGAAGTAAATTTTATAATAATAATTCTCATTCTCAAATTTAGAATAACATGAGTCTACCTCAGTAATCACAACAACTTGCCTGACTCCACCCTTGTTAAGGGACTTCCAGATAAAAAATATCCAAACTGTAGGGTGCGTCAGTGCGAGAAAACCTAACTATACCAAGAGGTTATTCATACTGACGCACCCTACTAAGCTGTTTATTTGGGATAATTTATTTTTTGGTGTTCCCTAAGGGTGTAGGGTGTCTGATTTTTCACGGGATCTGGAAAACCCCTCTCCATAGCTTGCTACTCTACGAGTTCTCCGTTCGCGGTAGCGTTGCGTAGCAAAGGAGTACCCGCAGGGTACCTGTCCCCTACAAATAATGTAGAGACGTTTCATGAAACGTCTCTACATATTCCCCCTTCCCTACTAGGGAAGGGGGTTAGGGGGTTAGGTTTTGCGTTAACTTTTCCACATAACGTGAAAAGTCAGGTAGGCTGTAGGGTACTTCCCACCTCACCAGAGAAAAATTGAGTGAACTACTATACTTAACCTTTACATAACCCCTACTTAAATCGAATAATTTATGAATTGTTGATTTATACTGTTACAAAATTTGCTAAGTACTGCTAATATTTTGTGAATCCGTTGTTAAAAACTTTGCAGTCGTCAAACCTTGGTATTGGTGTTACCAAGTATAAATCCAGCATATTTTTCAGTGTGAGGACAAAATGGCGAAATTTTGGAAGTATTTATTAGCTAGTCCAGCATTTTGCAGCATGATGTTATTTTCTGGTAATGCTGCATTTGCCGGGGAAATATCTACCCCATCAGACATCAAGGAATCATCCAATACCCCGACTCCAGTTGTCAAAGCAGATAACTCTTCTCAAGACCAGGTAATGTCACAAGTTACCTCTGTGTCTCAATTATCAGACGTACAACCTACCGATTGGGCATTCCAAGCATTGCAATCCTTGGTAGAACGTTATGGTTGTATTGCAGGCTATCCCAATGGGACATATCGTGGTAATCGCGCCATGACACGGTATGAGTTTGCCGCAGGTGTCAATGCTTGTCTGGATAGAGTCAACGAATTAATCGCTACCGCCACTGCTGATTTAGTTACCAAACAAGATTTAGCTACCTTGCAAAAACTCCAAGAAGAGTTTTCCGCAGAGTTAGCCACACTCAGAGGACGAGTAGACGCGCTAGAAGCTCGTACTGCTGAATTGGAAGCTAATCAGTTTTCTACCACAACCAAACTACAAGGACAAGTTGTAGCTGTGGTAAGTGATGTCTTGTCAGGCGATCGCGTTGAAAACACCGACATTACAGACAAGAATACCACTCTGGCATACAGAGCGCGTCTGGAATTGGTAAGTAGTTTCACTGGCAAAGATACCCTGTTTACCAGAATTGATGCCAACAATATTTTCACCCCTAACATTAACACTACAGAGGGCAACCTATTTTTCGCTAGTGCAGCACCCAGTTCCAATGCTGGCATAGGTACTCTATGGTACGCATTCCCCGCTACTAAGAATACTCAAGTTAAACTGATTGCTACTGGAGGTGCAGCAGATGACCTCACCAGTACTGTGAATCCTTTTGATGGTGATGGAGCTTTTGGTGCTTTATCTACCTTTGGTACACGCAACCCCATTTATGGTCAGATAGGTGGTACAGGTTTAGGTGTTACCCATCAATTTAGTGATAGATTGGCTCTCAGTCTAGGATATTTGAGTGGTACAGCTAACAACCCAGCCGCTAAGAATGGTTTGTTTGATGGTGCTTACGGCGCATTGGCACAGTTAACAATTAAACCGAGCGATCGCATTACTGTTGGTTTAACATACATTAACTCATACAAACAGCCACTAACCACAGGTAGCAATGCTGCAACCTTCCAAAATTTAGCCATCAACCAGGGACTCGCCGATGTAGCATTTTCCAGCAACTCCTACGGTGTGCAAGCATCCATCGGGATCACTGATAACATAGTATTGGGTGGTTGGGCAGGTTATACCAATAGCCGCACCTTGACAGGCCAACGTGGCGATGTTGACATTTGGAACTATGCCGTAACTCTAGCCTTCCCTGACCTTGGTAAAAAAGGCAATTTAGCTGGTATCATCGCCGGTATCGAACCTAAAGTCACCAGTTCCAATATTGCTCTATTACCTAAAGATACTGACACATCTTTCCATCTTGAGGCATTTTACCAATATAAAGTCAGTGATAATATCACCATCACACCTGGTTTAATCTGGCTAACAGCACCAGATCATGATGATAATAATGATTCCGTAGTCATTGGTGCATTGAGAACTACATTTAGTTTCTAATTTCACCAATTTCATGAATAAAGACGCAAAGTTATCGTTTGCGTCTTTTGTTGTTCACAGATAATTTTTTCTTCCCCTACACCCCTACACCCCTACACTAGGCTGTTGACTCTGTACCTTTTCAGTGGTGAAAAATTCATGCACAATCCTTTCCTTCTTTAAGTAATGAGTAATAAGTAATGAGTAATGAGTCAATACCCATTACTTATTACTTATTACTTATTGAATTTGGTTCACCGATGATGACACCAAAACTGTATGAATAAAGAATAGGTAAATCTCATTAAAGTCAACACCCTACCCCTACACCCCTACACCCCCACAGGCAATAAAACCTGAGAACGATCGCAATTAACACTCAATGTAGTGATCTGAGCCTTCATGAAATCCTCACTACTGAATATAGTTTCTTTCCCAGAGTTCATAGCATAGGCTGGATAACAAGCTAAACTCAAACTCAAACGCAAACAATTACCTTTGGCTATTCGTATACATATTGTTTGCAGTTGTATTTTTTTAATCATGCCATTTGTACTGTCTGGGCAATGTAAATAACCTTGCGTTATGTTATACACTCTCCCATCAGGATACACCTGGGACAGTACAGCACACAAATCATAACTATCTTGGTCACACTCACAGCAAATTTCTACTAATACGTCCCCCATAAGAGATAAATCTGCCGTTAAAGGTGCGCTGGTGTAAGTTAACACATCAGAACGGGAATCTATATGCGATCGCTCAAACACACCCGCCGGTATTGCTGCATGACCACCCACCGCCGGCACTGGTCGCCAAGGGTCATGGACTAATATGTCTTGGGGACTGGGAACTGGAGATTGGGTGCTGGCGATGAGGATGCCGGCATCTTCTCGGATGCTGGCTAGTCCAGTGGTTGACAAAAAGTAGGATTTGTGATTTGGTGTAGGTAAACTGGGGAAATTTTGCCAAGTGTTGCTACCCATTTCAAATAAGCACACAGGAGACTCATTGAATAAACCTGTATCTATGCCTTTGAGAAATTGATTAAACCAACGAATCTGCATTTGATCAATGGGGCTAGCTGCTAACTTGCCAAAATCAGCCTCCCCAACTGTGCGCCCCCAGGGTAAATGCGCCCAAGGGCCAACAATTAAATGTTGGAGAGTATTAGCACGGGCTGCCATATCTTTGTATAGGTGCAATGTACCGCGCAGATAAGTATCAAACCATCCACCGATATGAAACATCGGCAAGTCAACACTGTCAAAGTAGGTTTTGGGTGAGAGTTGTTGCCAATAATTACCAGGTTGGGGATGGGCTACCCAATCATGATAAAAGGACTCTGGCGCAAGTGTTTGTAAAATTTCAGGCTGATTGATGGGAAGATGGCGTGAGGCAGCAAATAAAGCTTGATAAGCTGTTTGATCACCATGTAATCGTGCAGTTTCTGTAGCTAATTGTATTGCCCAAGCTAAATTGGTTTGTAGACAGAATGCACCACCTTCATAAGCCCAATCTGTATACAAATCATAACCAATCATTGCTGGACAAATAGTTTTGAGGGCTGGCGGTTTGGCGATCGCCGCATATAATTGAGTCATTCCCTGATAGGAAAAACCATACATCCCCACCAGTCCATTACTACCGGGTAAACTAGCCGCCCAATTAACACTATCTGCACCATCAGCAATTTCATTGGCGAATAACTCAAACTCACCCTCTGATGTACCCCGTCCCCGTACATCTTGAATCACAACAATATAACCCTGGCTAGCATACCAACTAGGATGAGCATAAACCACCGTAGAAGCGATCGCTCTACCATAGGGTTGTCGCATTAATAATACAGGAAACTCACCTTCTGCATTTGGTTGATAGATATCTGCATCCAGACGTACACCATCACGGGTGTACATAGAAGCGGTTTGTTTAGGGAGGATTTTGTACATTCTCTTCTGCCATCAAGAAAAAATTCAGCAGTCAGACTTGATTGCTGAATTATTCTGCAAAATATCATCCCATTCCTCAAGAGAGTATATCGACTTAACCGTGTTGAACCCGACGTTCAAATTCCTCACGAGTTTTTTCTACTACAGTTAGAGCAGATTTATAGATATTTTCATTTTCCTGTTTTAACCAATTTAACAGACTAGCAATTTGAGCATTCCTTAAATCTAAGTCTGTCTGAAAAATAATCGAAGTTGCCATCACCTGAGCGTATTGGGGTGGATGTCCTTGATCTACAAATGTAGCAATTAATCCTGCTAACGCTCCCTGTCTTATAGGATCAGAAGTAGCTTCCATAGACATGATTTTTTTACAAAGATAATTCTTGAAAATATCCTATGTTATGTTGCTAAACTTTTAGTAACCGTACTATTACTTAAATTGATGAATTTAATGATATGTAAATGTGATTTGTTTTCAAACAAATAAAATTACGCTAAATACAACAAATCAAACAAATTACAACACGAAAACTTACATTTTTTACATAAATGAGTCTTGAACACATACAAATCAAACAATCGGCTAGATTTTGGGAGTTAAAAATTTGCTATTTTTACATTTCTTTACATTTTTTATCCTGTCAAAGTCTTTACATTACTGAAAGGCAATGTCTAATATGAATGCAGTAAGAAGCTCAGGCAAATGTCTAGCTAATACTAAAAATCAACAATGAGTTTAAGGTGTAAAAACATGGCTGTTGAAAAAACCAATTCCTCCTCCAGCTTGGCAGAAGTTATTGACCGTATCTTAGACAAAGGTATCGTTGTAGATGCTTGGGTACGTGTTTCTCTAGTTGGTATTGAATTGCTGGCAATTGAAGCTCGCATCGTGATCGCGTCTGTTGAAACCTACTTGAAATATGCAGAAGCTGTAGGTCTTACTCAGTCCGCCGCAATGCCTGCTTAATTATTATTAAGTAGATTCTAGAAAATCACAATTTACTATTAAGTAATTCTGATTTTCTACCTTCATCCAGATAAAGTTCAAAACAACAATGAGTTAAGGTACAAAAACATGGCTGTTGAAAAAACTAATTCCTCCTCCAGCTTGGCAGAAGTTATTGATCGTATCTTAGATAAAGGTATCGTTGTAGATGCTTGGGTACGTGTTTCTTTAGTTGGTATTGAATTGCTGGCAATTGAAGCCCGCATCGTTATCGCATCTGTTGAAACCTACCTGAAATATGCAGAAGCTGTAGGTCTTACTCAGTCCGCCGCAATGCCTGCTTAATTATTAAGTAGATTCTAAAAAAGCAGAATTACTAGGTTTGTAATTCTCATGTATATTCTGCTTTGATTCGCTACTCCTAATTATTAAAGGAGAAAACGAAAACAGCAGATATTCTTGGAACTGCATTTGCTGGGTATTCACTTATCCAGTAAATGTAGTTAATTTACGCTTGTAATCACATTGCGGAGAACCTCATGACGGCTTTAATGCAAAGAATCCGGCAAGAGCATCAGTCAATAGCTGAGGAAGTAGCTCAACTATCTAGAGAGACTCATGAATTCTTGGCCGCCACCACAGCAAACAGACAAGAGCAAGCTAAAAAGCAAGCTCAAGAACTGCATATGTTTCATGAAGAACTTGAGTACACAACTCAAGATTTTCTAGATGAAACAACTAAAGCAAGATTGGCACAAGCACAAGCCCAAGCCAAGTTTTTGCATCAGTTTCACAAAAATCTGCAACAAACAAGCCACGACTTTTTGACTGAAACGGCAAAGGACAGAACAGAGCAAGCTAAAGCGCAAAGAAAAAATCTGCGTCAATTCCGTCAAGATTTATTTACTAGCGTTTTTGGCACATTTTAGTATTTAGTTAACACTCCCAAACCATAGAGTTAATGTGTTGACTAGCCTAAATAGTAAAACCCCCTAATCTTCCAGTATGAATACTGGTCAGACCAGGGGGCAAATTCAACAATGAGTTTTAATGTAAAACTGTACATATCCTACGTTATTACCGAATTGAATGCAAGCAGTTGATTAAACTTAACAGTTTATCCTTCAACTTGTTTTTTGTAGGTAAAAACAATTAACTCCTGTATTTTTGAGGAGTTAACAAGTAATAGATGTTTATTTACGGTTTGCATATCTAGAATAACATATCAAGTTACAAATTGTATCTAAGCATCTAAATTTTTTCTAGAAATACTATTTCTTTCTCGTCATCATAATCTATGACCCTCACCGCAAATAATAAGAAAAGAGCTGTTCTTCGTGTTCGTCCTGGTCAGTTTGTTGTCACACCAGCAATTGAGCAAGTAGCAATTCGGGCATTGCGTTATCTCACTTCAGGGTTTGCTATTCACTTACGCGGCCCAGCAGGTACAGGCAAAACAACCTTAGCCATGCACCTGGCTAACTGCCTAGATAGACCAATCATGTTAATTTTTGGAGATGACCAATTTAAAAGTTCTGATTTGATTGGCAGTGAATCAGGTTACACCCATAAAAAGTTAATGGATAACTACATTCACAGCGTTCTCAAAGTAGAGGATGAACTGAAACAAACTTGGGTTGATTCAAGACTGACTTTAGCTTGTCGAGAAGGTTTCACTTTAGTATACGACGAATTTAATCGTTCCCGACCGGAAGTAAATAACGTCTTGCTATCAGCCTTAGAAGAAAAAATTCTCACTCTTCCTCCCAGCAGCAACCAGCCAGAATATCTGCACGTTAATCCCCAATTCCGGGCTATTTTCACCTCCAATCCCGAAGAATACTGCGGAGTTCATTCAACTCAAGACGCTTTAATGGATAGGTTGGTAACAATTAATATGCCAGAACCAGATGAACTAACTCAAATTGAGATACTAGTTCACAAAAGCAACATTTCTAGAGAAGATGCTCGGTTAATCGTGCGATTAGTTAAAGCATTTCGCCTCGGTACAGGTGCAGAGAAAACTTCCGGTTTGCGCTCTTGTTTGATGATTGCTAAAGTATGTGCTGAACACGATATTTTAGTATTACCAGAAAATTCAGATTTTAGAGAAATTTGTGCAGATGTGCTATTTAATCGCACTAATTGGTCTGCTAGCGAAGCGACAACAATTTTCTTAGAATTACTCAACCACCTACATATACAAGCAATAGAGGAATCACATCACAATGTGACATCAGATGACACGGTGGCAGATGATTCCTTCAGTAATGGCCATTCTGAAAGTTCGCAACAACTAACTGAAGAAAAGCCTGAGTCTATCACGCAAAAAGGTTTAGTGATTAACCATAATGTAAATTCCATTGAAGAGTCTAATTAATCGTGACTACTACACCCTTACAGCCAACACGTCCTCAAACTAACTCCAATCGAACTATTTCCACATCTACGCAAGGTTCTACCTTAGCGGATATTCTCGAACGGGTTTTAGATAAAGGAATTGTAATTGCTGGAGATATTTCTGTATCTATTGCCTCAACTGAACTGCTGCATATTCGCATTCGCTTGTTAATTTCTTCTGTTGATAAAGCCCGTGAGATGGGGATAAATTGGTGGGAAAATGACCCCTATCTCAGTAGCAAATCTCAACGTTTAATTGAGGAAAACCAGCAACTTCATCAACGGCTGGAAAGTTTAGAAACACAGTTGCGTTTGCTTACCTCTGCCAACGTCAAAGAACCAACTCGGTTAACAGCTAATACTGATAATGATTGTCAGCCAATAGATGAGGTAAATAGCCCAGTTCCAGAAATTTAGAAAAGGTAGATGGCATCATGACAATTGTTTGTACTCCAGTTGAAAACTCTTCTAATTTGCCACCTACCACGTCTAAAGCTAATAGCCAGGCGGGTTTAGTTCCTCTACTTTTGACTGTAGTGGAACTTGTCCGTCAGCTGATGGAAGCGCAAGTAATTCGCCGCATGGAACAGGAATGCTTGAGTGAATCTGAATTAGAGCGAGCCGCAGAAAGCTTACAGAAGTTAGAGGAACAAGTTTTAAATTTGTGTGAGATTTTTGAGATTGACCCAGCAGATTTAAATATCAATTTAGGAGATGTTGGGACTCTTTTACCCTCACCCGGCTCTTATTACCCTGGTCAACCCGGAACTCAACCTTCAGTACTAGAACTACTAGACCGTCTTTTGAATACGGGAATTGTTGTAGATGGGGAAATAGATTTAGGTCTAGCTCAAATCAATCTCATTCATGCGAAATTGCAGTTAGTTTTAACTTCAAAACCATTGTAATTAATGTAGATATTTTTGATAGTTATGGATTTTGGTTTTTATCTATACGGTATTTTTCCTGATACAATCCCAGCAACTATTGCGATTGAAGGATTGGATGCTCAACCTGTTTATAGTCAAGTAGTTGATGGCTTTACTTTTTTGTATTCAGAAGCCAAAAAAGAAAAATATTTAGCTTCTCGTCGGAATTTAATCAGCCATGAAAAAGTTCTAGAACAAGCAATGGAAAAAGGTTTCCGCACCTTGTTACCTTTGCGATTTGGATTAGTTGTAAAAAATTGGGATGCAGTAATTACACAACTTATTCAACCATATAAACATAAATTGCAAGAGTTGTTTCAAAAATTGCACGGAACAAGAGAAGTCAGCGTCAAAATTTTTTGGGATACCAAAGCTGAATTACAAGCAATGATGGAATCTAATCCCAACTTAAAGCAGCAGCGTGATCAAATGGAAGGCAAGGCCTTAAGCATGGAGGAGGTAATTCATATTGGGCAGTTAATTGAAAGGACGTTAGCAGCACGTAAACAATCTGTAATTGAAGTTTTTTTTAATGAACTCAAACCTCTCGCAAGTGAGGTAATTGAAAGTGATCCAATGACAGAAGACATGATTTATAATGCTGCTTTTCTGATTACTTGGGATAACGAATCTATATTTAGTGAGCGAGTGGAAGGGATTGATCAAAAATTTGGCGATCGCTTACGCATTCGTTACAACAATTTTACCGCACCTTATACATTTGCTCAAATTTCTGAATAGGAGTTAAGATTATGCTTGGAAAAATATTACTATTTCCAGTTATGGGGCCAATTAGCGGGCTGGTGTGGGTTGGAGAGCAAATTCAAGAGCGGACTAATACCGAATTTGATGCTCAAGAAAATCTGCATAAACAATTATTAAGTCTGCAATTATCATTTGATATGGGTGAGATTTCTGAAGAAGAATTTGAAGAGCAAGAAGAAGAACTGTTGTTGAGAATCCAAGCTTTAGAAGAGGAATTACGTGTTGAATCAGAAGCAGAATCAGATGAATTAGAGGATTTTGTGATTGAGCCTGTGTTGATTTCCGAATCTGAAGTCATTGAAATTTACCAAGAGCAACCCCGGTTTAGAAATGAATATGAGGATAATGGTAATTTAGTTTTATCCCCTTAACAATAATTAGTAAGTTGTAATTAAAACTTAGGAGAAAACCTGCATTTATTACAGAGTGAAATTAAACAATTAAAAACCCGCATTTGCGGGTTCAAGTTTAATTTGAATAGTTGCATTAATTAAGCACAACTTAGTGGCTCAATATTCAATATCAAAAGCTTGGTAATTATGAGCATCAAAGAGTAGTTTTGGACGCGTCACTATAGATATTTGTGAATCAGAATTGCGTAAAACATGAATATTTCTTTCTGTGTCTTCTATTTGGGTTTTAAGTGTAATTAAGCGTTGCTTAAGTAGCACAGTACGCTGCTCAATAAAATTCAACTCTTGTTTGATTCTTTGTTGTTCTGTGACTAATTTATAAAGTTCTAATTGACTAGATGACTCAGATTTACTACGAGGCATCGTTGTAATTTTAGGTCTAATTGCTCCGCGATTACGTATTTTCTTCATTGAAGATACCTGAATAATTGATAGCATTATAACTAAGATTTTAACATTGTAAATACTTTACTTAAAATTGGCATTATTTTTAGTTTTATGACAAGATATGTATTCTCATTACTAAGATTTAGAAGTTCAAAAATTTTTGATTTGATATGATGCGATCGCCAAATTTTTACACTTACGCTTTTCTCAAAACTCCTGACGTTACTTTGAGTTTGCCTCAAGGTCACATCAAACCAGTAGAGTTAATTAATGGTGCTTATATCTCAGCTATTGTTGAACCAGAAATATCCTTAGAGTCATACCAAAATCATGATGAGCAAATCATCAAAATGGCTTTAACTCACGATCGCGTTATTTGTGATATATTTCGCCAAACGACGATTTTACCTTTGCGCTTTGGCACTAATTTTAGTTCCCAAGCCAGCTTGCTCAATTATCTAGATACCCACAGTCAGGAATATTTAGAAAAACTAGAAAATATTCAAGATAAACATGAATATACATTAAAACTTATCCCCCAAGTATTGGCAGAGCCAGAAAAGGTATCTGTAGGCAGTGGCAGAGATTATTTTTTAGCGAAAAAGCAACAATATGAACATCAAAAAAACTTTAGTATTGCTCAAACTGAGGAAAAATCTTACCTAATTAATCTGATCACAGAAATTTACCAATCATCTGTAATTATTCAACAGCAAGCAGAAGAAGTCAGGGTTTATCTTTTAGTCAACCCTAATGATAAAGCCTTGCTTTTAGACAGAATTTTATCTTGGCAACAATATTGCCCACATTGGAATTTAATCTTGGGAGAATCGCTGCCCCCTTATCACTTTATTTAACTATTAACTTATTATGAACTACTACGATTCACTACATCTAGTTATGTTTAGCGGCAAAGGAGGGGTTGGTAAAACTACCCTTTCTTGCAGTTTTGCTCGTTACTGGGCTAAAAGGTTTCCTGAAGAAAAAATTCGCTTAATTTCTACAGATCCCGCCCATTCTTTAGGAGATGTATTACTTTCAGAAGTTACTGGTATTGCTTCATCATTAGATGATTTACCAAATTTGAGCATTCAAGCCTTGGATGCTCAAAAATTGTTGTTGGAATTTAAAGCTAAATATAGCAACTTTTTAGAATTATTAGTGGAGAGGGGTAGTTTAGCAGATGGAGAGGATTTAGCCCCGGTTTGGGATTTAGACTGGCCTGGTTTAAATGAATTGATGGGGTTACTAGAAATCCAACGGCTGCTAGCTGAAAAAGAAGTAGATCGTGTCATTGTAGACATGGCCCCTTCTGGACATACATTAAACTTGTTGCGCTTAAAAGATTTCTTAGATGTTATTTTAAATTCCTTAGAATTGTTCCAAGAAAAGCATCGGGTAATTACCAAAAGTTTTACAGGAAGTTATACTGCCGATGAAGTCGATAACTTTTTAGTAGATATGAAAACCCAACTTGCAGAAGGTAGACGACTACTGCAAGATGAAACATTTACTGGTTGTTTAGTAGTGGGTATTTCTGAACCGATGTGTTTTTTAGAAACTGAGCGGTTCATTAATAGTTTAGAAACCTTAGAAGTACCTTTTGCTGGTTTATTTATCAATCGAATTTTAACTAATGCAGATATTGAACCAGATCGTTATGCTGAACAGCAAAATCTGCTGCATAAATATTTAGAACTTGTTGGTAATCAACCTGTTTTTATCATTCCTCAACAGCGAGTAGAACCCTTGGGTGGGGTATCTTTAGATGCTTTAGCATCCCAAATTCAAAAAATTGTTAGTGTGGAACTTGCTCCCACACCTAAAATTGAATGGCCAAATAAAGTTTTACCTAGCTTTAGTGATTTTCTTAACGAAGGATGTCAATTAATTATTGTTGGTGGTAAAGGAGGAGTAGGCAAAACAACAGTAGCAGCCGCCATTGCTTGGGCTTCTGCTCAACAACATCCAGATAAAAAAATTCGAGTAATTTCTATAGATCCAGCCCATTCTTTAGGTGATGCTTTTGGAAAAGAATTTGGACATGAGCCTGTAGATTTAGCATCTAATTTAAGTGGGCAAGAAATTGATGCTAATCGAGTTTTAGAACAATTCCGCGCAGATTATCTGTGGGAGTTAGCAGATATGATTAGCGGTGAAGATTCAAAAACAAATACAACGATCAATGTTGCCTATGTGCCAGAAGCATGGCGGCAAATTATGTCTCAAGCTTTACCGGGGATTGATGAAATGTTATCCCTAGTAACTGTGATGGATTTATTAGATAGTAACCAACAAGATTTAATTATTTTAGATACTGCACCTACGGGGCATTTGTTGCGATTTTTAGAAATGCCCTCAGCTTTAGGGGATTGGCTATCTTGGATATTTAAATTGTGGATTAAATATCAAGATGTTTTAGGGAGAGTTGATTTTATTGGGCGATTGCGAAACTTACGCCAACAAGTTGTACAGGCACAAAAGAAACTGAAAAATCCTCAACATACTCAATTTATCGGTGTCATTCAGTCGGAAGCAGCAATTATATCTGAACACATACGCTTAACAGCATCTCTGAAAAAAATGGGAGTTAACCAGCGTTATGTAGTGCAGAATCGCTACAGTCAAGAGGTAGAAATTGATGGCGGTTTATTTCCAGAACAAACAATTATTCGCTTACCCGGATTACCGCGTTCTGTTGAACCGATCGCGCGGGTTCAAGGGGCAGCTAATCTTTTATTTGAAGTTGAGGAATTAACTGCAAATAAACGATGAGGATGACAAAAACAAGGTAATTTTTGGAGTAATTGTATGAGTGAACTTTTCAAGGGATTTGAGCAATTATTAGAATTAGTCAAAACTTTAGAAGACAAAATTGAGAAGGGAGAAATTAAAACCGATGTCCAGATTAACTCCCGTTCGATGAGTAGTATCCCTCGTAGTGGAGGTATACCACGTCCTAATAATATGGGTAACGATGTTGGTACAAGTCGTTTCCGTACTCAACCTGCCCCTAATCCTCATAGTGGTGGTGGGGGAGACGCTGAAGTTGTGCCACCACCTGATACGCCCTCTGATCATGCTCTCAAAGATGTGGGGGGACTAGGTGAGGTTCTCAAGGAACTCAAAGAGTTGATTGCTATCCCCTTAAAACGTCCTGATTTATTGGCAAAATTGGGATTGGAAGCTACAAGGGGTGTGTTGTTAGTTGGCCCCCCTGGAACTGGTAAAACCCTGACAGCGAGGGCTTTAGCGGAAGAACTGGGAGTTAATTATATTGCCTTGGTAGGGCCAGAAGTCATTAGTAAATATTACGGGGAAGCGGAACAAAGGCTGAGGGGTATTTTTGAGAAAGCTGCCAAGAATGCTCCTTGTATCATCTTTATTGATGAAATTGATAGTTTAGCTCCAGACCGGAGTGCAGTGGAAGGGGAAGTTGAAAAACGCCTAGTAGCCCAACTGTTGAGCTTGATGGATGGTTTTTCTCACAGTCAAGGTGTGATTGTTTTGGCTGCTACTAATCGCCCTGACCATCTTGACCCTGCTTTACGTCGTCCAGGCAGATTTGACCGAGAAGTACAGTTTCGCGTTCCCGATGTCAAAGGACGCAGAGAAATTCTGCAAATTCTCACCCGTGCCATGCCTTTAGAAGAGACAGTTGATCTAGATGCGATCGCAGAACGGGCGGTAGGATTTGTAGGGGCTGACTTGAAAGCTGTCTGTCAAAAGGCTGCCTATACTGCGCTGCGCCGTCAAATTCCTTCCATTGAAGGAGAAATTCCCGAAAATATGACCGTTAGCCAAGCTGACTTTTTACAAGCTCTCAAAGAGATTAAACCAGCCGTGTTGAGGAGTGTGGAAGTAGAAGTTCCTCAGATTGCTTGGGAAGATATTGGCGGTTTAGATAACATTAAACAAACCCTACGGGAATCAGTGGAAGGGGCGTTATTGTATCCAGAGTTGTATCTGCAAACAAAAGCCCTAGCACCCAAAGGCATTTTGTTGTGGGGGCCTCCGGGAACAGGCAAAACTTTATTAGCCAAAGCCGTTGCTTCCCAAGCTAGAGCCAATTTTATTGGTGTCAATGGCCCAGAATTACTCAGTCGTTGGGTAGGTGCGAGTGAGCAAGCAGTTAGAGAATTATTTGCCAAGGCGCGTCAAGCTGAACCTTGTGTAGTCTTTATTGATGAAATTGATACCCTAGCCCCAGCACGGGGTAGTTTTAGTGGTGATTCGGGAGTTAGCGATCGCGTTGTGGGACAATTGTTAACTGAGTTAGATGGTATAGAGGTAGGTTGCACCATCTTAGTAATTGGGGCGACTAATCGACCTGATGCCCTTGACCCAGCTTTATTACGAGCCGGACGCTTGGATTTACAGATGAAAGTCGATTTACCAGATTTAGCCAGTCGGTTGGCAATTTTGCAAGTTCATTGTCAAGGCAGACCACTGCAAGATGTGGATTTGGCCTATTGGGCAGAGATGACCAAAGATTGGAATGGTGCAGATTTAACTTTACTGAGCAATCAAGCGGCTGTAGAAGCAATTCGCCGTTTTCGCTCCCAAGGACTCACAGATCCCACGGAAATCAAAATTACTACCGATGATTTCAACTATGCTTATCAAGTGCTAACAGAGCAACGTGCAGCTTAGTTGACAGTAAACAGTGAACAGTTATCAGTTAATTGTTCACTGGGCAAAATAAATATAAAAACTTGTACCGCGATCGCGTTTTAAGATCATATTACCTTTTAACTGTCTGGTAAGGTTTTTGACGATTCTTAAGCCTAAAGAGTTGGTATTTTCCCAATCTAAGGTTTCGGGAATACCAATCCCATTATCTTTGACAATTAAAACTAGTTGATTTTCTGGAACTTCTTCCAGAGAAATTGTAATATTCCCTTGCTGTTGTTCGGAAAATGCGTATTTTAAGGAATTAGAAACTAATTCATTAATCATTAGTCCACAGGGAATGGCATGATCAAGAGTTAATTTGATGTTATTAGTTTCTATGTTGAGCTTAATTTTTCTTTGACTGATGCCGTAGCTACGAAATAAATTATCTGTCAAACTGCGGATGTAATCCCCAAAATCGATTTGAGAAATATCTGGTGATTGATATAGGTGTTCATGAATCAAAGCCATTGATTGCACACGATTTTGGGACTCTTGAAATAACATCAACGTGGCTTGATCAATAGAGCGTCTAGTTTGCATTCTCAGTAAACTGGAGATAATTTGCAGATTGTTTTTAACACGATGATGAATTTCTTTGAGTAATGTCTCTTTCTCTTCTAAGGAACGCTGAATTTGTTCTATAGTTTTTTTGCGATCGCTGATATCACTAACGCGGACTAAGTTAATCACTTTACCCGCTACAGTAATTTGTTTAGCGGCTAAATTCCCCCAAAATACATTGCCTTTGCAGGTAAAATATTCGATTTCCTGACTCCAACAAGATTGTTGATTTAATTGCTGTGTGATTGCTGCTAATTCCTGGGAGGTAAATTGATGACATTGTAGGGTATGACTATCAATATTGATTAATTCTTGTTTATTGGTGGCTTCAAATAACTCAACGGCACGACGATTACAGTCAAAAATCAGTTGGGTGTTGGCATCTACTAAAAAAATGGCATCTGCGGATTCGTTAAAGATTGCTTCTCGCAAATCCCGATTTTGAACAACTTCTAACTCAAATTGTTTGCGATCGCTGATATCGGTTAATGTTCCCACATGACCGATAATAGTACCACTGGGGTTGGTTTCTGGTAGTGCTTGACAATAAACCCAGATAATGCTGCCATCTGAATGGACTAATCGTCCTTCCCTGCGGAAAAATCCTCTTTGTTTAAAGGATATAGAGGATTCTACAAGCAAAT
>JBODRP010000080.1:0-18282 GCA_050633005.1 Trichormus sp.
CTTACGGCCAGCTTCACGGAAACCAGACTTCGCACACAATTCGAATGACATAGAATCAGAATCCACATCATGGTAGCTACCATCGAAACCACAATCACCTTGAGGAAGAATCAGAAATTTTCTAACGCAGAGTAGGATGGAGGTAAACGCAGAGTAACGCGGAGTAGCTCCTAAGTTATAAACTAATAAAATGCTGTTCTTGTGTTAACTCAGTTTGGATAGATATATGAATTTTGACTCGGCTATAGTACCAATCCCTATGGAAGTACTATTAGAAATATCGGAAACTACACAAGATGTAGCTTGGGAAAAGAGCCAGTGTTTATCATCACCTACCACTCGCTTTCAAGCTTATATCAATCGGCTGGCTTTGTTAACTGTTATACCTTGGTTAGAAGCTGCTTGGGAAGTCACAGCAAAACCTATACTTAATCTCAATTCCCTAAATAGTATTTGGGAATTTACTAATGGTACAGCTATTAATATTGATCAAGCAAGAATAGTGTTAATCCCCAGTCAAGCTATTGATACTCAGGAAATTCGTGTTCCTCAAGAATGGGTGGATATTCCTAGTTGGGTGGGTGATTATTATATAGCAGTGCAAGTGAATACTGAAGATGGTTGGGTGAGAATTTGGGGATATACAACCCATTTGCAACTCAAACAACAAGGTAATTATAACCCAGGCGATCGCACCTACTCTTTAAACCTAGAAAATCTCACACGGGATATTAATCTACTATGGATAACTAAGGAATTGTGTCCTGATGCAGTCACTAAAACTGAAATTGAGCCTCTACCTAGTTTACCATTAACCCAAGCAAATAATTTACTAGAAAGATTAGGAAATTCGGCTTTAGCTTTTCCTCGTCGTGCAGTTCCCTTTAGTTTATGGGGAGTTTAATTTATCAGCAAAAACGCAGTCGAGGGGAAACTGAAAATCTTCCTCAAGAACAGCCTTTACAAACTCCCAAGATAATTGTCGAAGCGGTGGGGGAGTTGGTTTTAGGTTACAAAAATGCAGAATTTGAATTGCGATCGCTCCGCCAAGCTTTAATAGTAGATGGGCTATCAAATGGGGAATTATCGCTAGCTATCGGGAAGAAACTGGCTGGCGTAGGTGGTTTTGACCTTAAATACTCTCAAATCCGCGATTTACCTGATGTACATCAAGCTATTCACCATTGTTTATTCTATCAACAAAGTGAAACACTTTTAGCAGATGGGACATCTCTACTTTACCTGCGGGGACGCATTGCAGCAACAGGTACAGGTGAAGCTGTTTTAGTTATTAATAATGACATTAAACTCAGTCGTGATTGGTTGCGGCAACAATTACGCCAATCAAATATTGCTCAACAAGTAGTAGTTTTAGATTGTCTTGTTGACATTAAATATATCTCTGAAATGCAAAATTGGTTAGAGGATTTACGACAGGAGGCTGAATCTAGTCAATGTTTAATTATAGGTGCGGCTACTGCGGAAAATTCTACAGAATTTACTACAGCTTTACTTAAAACTCTGGAAGCAACTAATTTAGAAACAGGTTTATCTGTTGCTGGTTGGATTACAGGATTACAACGAGAACTTGCAAGTAGTAAAATTTGGCGGAACTATTGGTTAGGCGGTGTACAGGGTGTAATTGAAGTCATCCCAGCAACTTTACAACCACAATCACAACGCATTGATTTAGGAATTTGTCCCTATATGGGATTAAAAGCTTTTAGTGAACAAGATGCTAAATATTTTTACGGACAAGAAGTTTTAACTCAAAGGATTATTAATCAAGTTAATCACAAATCTTTTTTAGCTGTAGTTGGTGCTTCTGGTAGTGGGAAATCTTCCGTAGTACAAGCTGGATTAATGGCACAATTACGTCAAGGTAAACAAATTCCTAGCAGTGAAACTTGGTGGATAAAATGTCTGCGTACTGGGGAAAATCCCATTCAAGAATTAGCAAGAATTATGGCTGATGGTGAGGAAACGCCATTACAAATGGAAGGGTTATTACATTTAGGTGGCGAGGGTTTTGTTCACTGGTTACGCAGACGCAGTGAACCAATGGTAGTGTTAGTCATCGATCAATTTGAGGAAATTTTTACTTTGGCTGCTAGTAGCGATCGCCAAGTTTTTTTAGATATACTTCAGGAAGCTTTAGAATATGCGGCAGATCGTTTTAAGTTAATCATTACCCTTCGTGCTGACTTTATTTCTTCCTGTCTAGAATTACCTTGGTTATCTCAAAAGTTGCAAGAATCTCATGTGTTAGTTCCACCACGACTTACACCAGAAAATTACCGTCAGATTATCAAAAAGCCAGCAGCACAAGTAGAACTAAAAGTCCAAGCCGGTTTAGTTGAATTACTATTACAGGATTTACAACAAGCTGCTGGCGATTTACCTTTATTGCAATTTGTTTTGCAGCAGTTATGGGAATACCGCAATCAAACTACTGGGGAATTAACAGTTGCAGCATATCAAGAAAAAATTGGCGGAATTAAGTTAGCTTTAGAACGTAAAGCTCAAACTGTTTATGATAATTTAGAACCAACTGTACAGACTATTGCTCAATGGATTTTTCTTTCATTAACGCATCTGGGTGAAGGTACAGAAGATACTAAGAAACAGGTGTTAAAATCTGATTTATTGCGGGGTAAATATCCACCAGCTTTAGTAGAAGCAACTCTAGAAAAGTTTATTGCAGCTAAGTTAATTATTGTCAATACACCAGAAGATAAATCAAACCTGAGTCAAAGTCGCAGTGCAGATAACATCACCCAGGAATTACAATTAATTAAAAGTGAGGTGACAGTAGAAGTAGCCCATGAAATTTTAATTCGTCACTGGTCTAACTTACGTTGGTGGTTAGATGAAAACCGCGATCGCCTGCATCAACAACAGCGTTTAGAAAAGAAACGTCAGGAATGGGAACACAATCAAAAACACCCTGATTTTCTCTTACAAAAAACCCAACTGACTGAAGCTGAAACGTATTATCATAAATACCAAGATTATATCACATCCCAAGAAAAAGAATATATTCGAGCTAGTCAACAAGCGCGACTGAAAAATCATTTCTTATTAGGAAGTGTGACAGCTATTTCTCTATTATTTATTTTCTCTGCCAGTATCATCGCTTGGCAACAACAACAGCAGAATCAGTTAGCGCAATTAATTCGCTATAGTTCATTTAATGTGATTACACCAGATATTGCTAAAAGTGTAGTCAATAGTTTATCTACACTGCTAAATAATGCCGAAATAAATCAACAATCTGGTAAAGTAGATCAAGCACTTGATGATTACCGTCAAATCTTGGCAATTACTACTAATATCCACCAAAAAGTTATCGAAGAACCGCAAAATTTTCCTGAAATTCAACAGGCAAAACTTACTTTAGCACAAGCATCCCAAAAAGCTGAAAATAAACTGGCAGAAATTATTAGCAAATCTCGCTTACCCCAGTTAGAAGCAGAACTCAAACAAGGTAATTTTGGTGAGTTAGTCGTAACTGATTTTGCTAAATTTGAAAATCAATATACAGGCGCACTTAAAATATCTTATGCCATGCTCATGAGAGAATCAGGGGCGAAAGCTGATGTAAATAATGATGGTTATCTCACAGAAGGAGAAGAAAATTTACTACCTTGTAAAACTCTCCAAGAGATTGCAGAATTATGGCGTAAATATACAGAAAATCGCTGTGATTGGGGTAATGGCAACAGTGATTACTTACAGCCAGATTGTCGAGAATTGCAAGGACAAAATTTAACAATTAAATTATCATTTCCTCCGGCGGCATATCTTTTAGAAAGACGTTTGCAAGAGTGTAAAATAATTTCAGTTAAGCCAAACCAGTAAATAAGGATTTACGCAAGTGTCACAATTGATGGTTGGTGCGTGACGCTATAAGTCTCATGACTATGTTCCAATGCTTTCACAGCGTCACACACCCTACTTAAGCCAAGTGTTCTTGGCAGGAAATTAGAAGGAATTAGCGATCGCATACTACCAATTTCCTCTAAGAAAAATCATAGGCGATGGCAACGAGAACACCGCAGGCATCGGGTGCAGAATGCGTCTATCCTATTAGATAGGGTTTTAGCAAAATCAGCAGCAGGTGTTTTACTATGACTAACCCTCAACCTCCACTGCCACAACCCCAACTAGAGCCGGCGGGTATTACCTTTGACCAGTATGCAGAATTTACTCCCGAAAAGTTGGAACTGTGGAATGGATACCTGGGCTACGGTGGACAAGAGCAATTAGGGTTTCATTTGGCTGTGTTAAGAAATATGGGGCTACTTACAGCAGTTCGTCACACACAATTGTCATTGTGGATAGAAGCCCTAGATCGTCATCTAAAAGAAAAACTAGAAACCATTAGCAATCAACCGGAAGTAGCCGAAGCAATGCTAAATCGGCTGAATCGGGCAATGGAAGATTTAGCAGCAGTAGCAGAGTATTTAGACGCAGAGCAAATTAGATAACTTTTTATTGCCCGTTTAATACCAATTCAAAATTCAAAATTCAAAATTCAAAATTAAGAAAGTGAGACTCAGCTTACCTTTTAGCGTTTCCATCTGTATCAAGTTTTTTGTGAATTGGTATAAGAGGATGTTTTAAAAGTATCATTCCTAACACCAAAATCTTAAAAACCTAACCCCCCTAGCCCCCCTTCCCTACAAGGGAATGGGGGTTTCAAAGCCTATCGACCTTTCGGGGAGAGGTTTGGAGAGGGGTTTCTAGTATACTTTTCGACTTTTCAAACACCCTCTAAACTCGACTTTATCCAAAATTAAGAACTCGGCTTTCCTTATCCGGCAAAAATCCTGGTTTTTTGGCAAAGACTTTTTCCATGTCACTGATTCGCACTCAAGTCCAAAAACTAAAACTACCATCCCATAATGGTTTCAGCGTCGGGTTTTGGGCTTCGTAAAAATGGATAAAGTCGAGCTAAAAGCCAAAGCCTCTATAAAGTCCTGAATACAAACATATTCAGGTGTAAATAACTCAAATGTGAAGCAAAGTAGTATTATTGTACTGCTATAGGCATAGTGATAACAAACCTTAATAAAGATAGTATTATTAAGAACTGTTTCACGCTGCCTCTCATTATTGGCCTGTCAATATGTCAGATCACAAGCTAGCCGCATCCTTGAATGGACACCTCCCCTACCCCAACTCTAACCCCCAGAATACTATTCGGATTCGCGGCGCAAGACAGCATAATCTGAAGAATATTGACTTAGAATTGCCACGCGATCGCCTGATCGTGTTTACTGGTGTCTCAGGTTCGGGTAAATCGTCTTTGGCGTTTGATACGATTTTCGCGGAAGGTCAACGGCGTTATGTAGAATCTCTCAGTGCTTACGCCCGCCAGTTTTTGGGACAATTAGATAAACCAGATGTCGAAGCAATTGAAGGTTTAAGTCCGGCGATTTCCATTGACCAAAAATCTACGTCTCATAACCCCCGTTCCACGGTGGGGACGGTGACGGAAATTTACGATTATTTACGACTGTTGTTTGGTCGGGCGGGTCAACCCCATTGTCCCATATGCGATCGCTGTATTGCACCTCAAACTATAGACGAAATGTGCGATCGCATTATGGAACTACCAGACAGAACTAAGTTCCAAATTCTCGCGCCTGTGGTGCGGGGTAAAAAAGGTACGCATCGCAAGTTATTATCTAGTTTGGCTTCCCAAGGGTTTGTCCGTGTCCGCATTAATGGCGAAATTCGGGAATTGTCGGACTCAATTGAATTAGATAAAAATTATACTCACAATATTGAATTAGTCATTGACCGTTTAATTAAAAAACCTGATATTCAGGAGCGTTTGGTTGATTCATTGTCTACGTGTTTGAAGCAATCAGGTGGTATTGCTAAAATCTTAGTGAATCTTCCTACGGAAGATAACCCAGGGGAAGAACAAGAATTAGTCTTTTCAGAAAACTTTGCTTGTCCTGAACATGGTGCGGTAATGGATGAGTTATCACCGCGCTTATTCTCGTTTAATTCCCCTTATGGTGCTTGTCCGAACTGTCACGGTTTGGGGACGTTGAGGAGATTTTCGCCGGATTTGGTAGTACCTGATCCTGAAGCACCAGTATACGCTGCGATCGCGCCTTGGTCAGATAAAGAAAACTCTTATTATCTAGAATTACTTTATAGTTTGGGTAGCAATCATGGGTTTGAATTACAAACAAATTGGAGTAAGTTAACACCAGAACAACAGCAAATTATTCTGTATGGTGAAACAGAAGTTAAGCAAGAACAAAAAACACCACAATATAAAGGTGTAATTCCGATTTTACAGCGACAATATGAAGGCGGTTCGGAGTTAATTAAACAGAAATTAGAGCAGTATTTAATTGATCAACCATGTGAAGTTTGCGGCGGTAAAAGATTAAAACCGGAAGCTTTAGCAGTCAGATTAGGACAATACACAATTTTAGATTTAACTGGCGTTTCCATTCGTGATTGTCGGGAGAGAATTGATCATTTGAAGTTGAGCGATCGCCAAATGAAAATTGCTGATTTAGTCCTCAGAGAAATCAGAGCTAGATTGCAATTTTTATTAGATGTCGGCTTAGATTATCTCAGCTTAGATAGAGCCGCCATGACTCTTTCTGGTGGTGAATCACAACGTATTCGCCTAGCTACACAAATTGGTTCTGGCTTAACAGGAGTTCTCTACGTTTTAGACGAACCAAGTATTGGTTTGCATCAAAGAGATAACAGCAGATTGCTGAAAACTTTAACCAAATTACGTGATTTAGGTAATACTTTAATTGTTGTCGAACACGACGAAGAAACCATCCGCGCCGCCGACTATATAGTTGATATCGGACCCGGTGCAGGTGTTCATGGTGGTAATATTATCGCCCAAGGTGATTTAGAAGCATTACTCACAGCCGAACAATCATTAACAGGTGCATATTTATCAGGACGGAAAGTAATTCACACCCCAGCAGAACGCCGCGAAGGTAATGGACGCAGTTTAATTATTAAAAATGCCCATCGCAACAATTTAAGAAATATTGATGTTGAAATTCCTTTAGGTAAACTCGTAGTTGTCACTGGTGTTTCTGGTTCAGGTAAATCGACATTAATTAATGAATTACTTTACCCATCATTACAACATCATTTAACTAAAAAAGTACCTTTACCGAAAGAAGTTGAGAAAATTCAAGGCTTAAATGGTATTGATAAAGCCATTGTCATTGATCAATCTCCCATCGGACGGACACCTCGTTCTAATCCTGCGACTTATACAGGGGTTTTTGATGTGATTCGGGAGGTATTTTCCCAAACTGTAGAAGCTAAAACCAGGGGTTATAAACCGGGACAATTTTCTTTTAATGTTAAAGGTGGACGTTGTGAAGCTTGCGGTGGACAGGGTGTCAATATTATTGAAATGAATTTTCTCCCTGATGTGTATGTACAGTGTGAAGTGTGTAAAGGTGCAAGATACAACCGCGAAACTTTGCAGGTAAAATATAAAAATAAATCGATTTCTGATGTTTTGAATATGACAGTTGAAGAAAGCTTAGAGTTCTTTCAAAATATTCCCAAAGCTGTCACGCGGTTACAAACATTAGTTGATGTCGGTTTAGGTTATGTACAATTAGGACAACCCGCCACTACTTTATCTGGTGGGGAAGCGCAAAGGGTGAAATTAGCCACAGAATTAGCTCGTCGCGCTACAGGTAAGACAATTTATTTAATCGATGAACCGACCACAGGTTTATCGTTTTATGATGTGCATAAATTGTTAGATGTCTTACAAAGATTAGTAGATAAAGGTAATTCTGTTTTATTAATTGAACACAACTTAGATGTGATTCGTTGTGCTGATTGGTTGATAGATTTAGGGCCAGAAGGTGGTGATAAAGGTGGGGAAATTATTGCTGTGGGAACACCGGAGGAAGTAGCCACAAATCCGAGGTCTTATACTGGGCAATATTTGCACCAGGTTTTGCAACAATATCCAGCAACAGCTACAGCCAATCAATAATAAAAAATATCTGCGGAGCAAGAAATCATTCAAGGGATGTCTCAACAACTACTGCCTTTCATCCCTACACTCTGCTATTGCTGCGTATGGCTTCTTCCCGGCAAAATAGATAAACGATTAAGAGCCTATTTATAAAGTAAATATTAAGTAGGGGAGGCAAAAAGCGGTGTGGATTTTCCTCCCGCTTTATTGCCGTTGTGTTACGGCAGTGTAAGGATTTGAGTATGAGCGAAAGTATGAATTGCCGTAACGCACCATAATCACACGGTGCGTTACGCGTTGCTTTAACGCACCCTACAATTTAAGCTTTACTTTATAAATCATCTCTAATTTTTAGGATAAATATATATGCAAGCTAGTCCAGAATTATCTTTACCGCAGATGGGTTGTGGTACTTGGGCATGGGGTAATCAATTGCTTTGGGGATACCATGAAAGTATGGATGAGCAATTGCAAGCAGTTTTTAACCTGTGTGTAAGTAATGGTGTGACTCTCTTTGATACTGGTGATTCTTATGGAACTGGACGCTTGCAGGGACGTAGTGAATTACTTTTAGGGCAATTTTGTCGCTCTTATCAAGGTGTCAACCAAGATCATATCTGCATTGCTACTAAGTTAGCGGCATACCCTTGGCGATGGACACGCCAGTCGATGATGAAAGCTGGCAAAGCCTCGGCGCAACGCTTAGGTAGAAATGTAGATTTAGTACAGATGCACTGGTCAACAGCAAATTATGCTCCTTGGCAAGAGGAGGGACTTTTAGATGGTTTGGGTGATTTGTATGAACAAGGTTTAGTTAAGGGTGTAGGACTATCTAATTACGGTACTAAACGCTTGCAACGTGTACACAAAAAGTTTGCGGCGCGGGGAATACCGATTAAAACTCTGCAAGTGCAATACTCACTGTTATCTACCTATCCTGTGACTGAATTGGGACTTAAAGAAGTATGTGATGAATTAGGCATACAACTAATAGCTTACAGTCCTTTGGCTTTGGGGATATTAACGGGGAAATATACAGAAAATAGTCCTTATCCCAAGGGTATCAGAGGTTTATTATTTAGACAATTATTACCCGGAGCGCGATCGCTATTAGCCTGTTTACGAGCAGTGGCAGAATCTAGAAATAAAACTATGTCCCAAGTCGCTATTAACTGGTGTATTTGTAAGGGAACTATGCCTATCCCTGGAGCCAAATCAGTCACCCAAGCACAGAATAATATCGGTGCTTTGGGTTGGCAATTAGACGCTGGTGAAATTGCCGAGTTAGATCGAGCCGCCGCCAATACAGATAAAAAAATGGTGCAAAATATTTTTCAGACTAGATAATTAAAATACTAGCGATCGCTAATAATCTTCAAAGTATGGGGACAAACTTAACGTAAAATTAATTTCTATCCAGCCCTTGCTCATTCCATCTACCTCATGCTTTGCGACTACCTAGTACAAATCCTGACTGCGCGTGTATACGATGTTGCTCAAGAAACACCTTTAGAGTCCGCACCCAATCTTTCTGCCAGACTGAATAATCAACTCCTGTTAAAGCGGGAAGATATGCAGTCTGTATTTTCCTTTAAACTGCGCGGTGCTTACAACAAAATGGCCAACCTACCGCCAGATTTACTAGCACAGGGGGTAATTGCTGCCTCTGCCGGGAATCATGCCCAAGGTGTGGCGTTAGGTGCGCGACAGTTAGGTACAAGAGCTATTATCGTGATGCCTGTGACTACACCCCAAGTCAAGGTAGATGCAGTCAAAGCGCGTGGTGGTGAGGTGGTATTGCATGGAGATACCTATGATGATGCCTACGCCTTTGCCCGACAACTGGAGGCTGACAAGGGTTTAACCTTTATTCATCCCTTTGATGATCCTCATGTCATCGCGGGACAGGGAACTATTGGTATGGAAATTCTCCGGCAACACCAGCAGCCTATTCATGCCATATTTGTAGCTATTGGTGGTGGTGGCTTGATTGCGGGTATTGCTGCCTATGTGAAACGCCTGCGTCCTGAAATCAAAATTATTGGTGTCGAACCAGTAGACGCTGATGCTATGCACCAATCATTAAAAGCAGGTAAGCGGGTGCGGTTGTCTCAGGTGGGTTTATTTGCTGATGGGGTAGCAGTGCGGGAAGTCGGGGAAGAAACCTTTAGGCTGTGTCAGGAATACGTAGATGATATTATCTTAGTAGATACAGATGATACCTGTGCCGCCATTAAAGATGTGTTTGAAGATACCCGATCTATTTTAGAACCTGCGGGGGCATTAGCGATCGCCGGTGCAAAAGCCTATGTCGAACGGGAGCAAATTCAAGGACAAACCTTAATAGCTGTCGCCTGCGGTGCTAATATGAACTTTGATCGGTTGCGGTTCGTCGCCGAGCGCGCCGAATTTGGTGAACGTCGGGAAGCCATCTTTGCAGTCACCATTCCCGAAACCCCAGGAAGTCTGCATAAGTTTTGTGAATGTATCGGCAGACGTAATCTAACAGAGTTTAACTATCGCATTGCCGACGAGAAAATTGCTCATATTTTCGTGGGGATGCAAATCCAAAACCGTGCCGATAGACTCAAGATGGTAGAAACCTTTGAAGCTTGCGGTTTCCCAACTCTCGATTTAACAGATGATGAACTGACAAAACTGCATTTACGGCACATGGTTGGGGGACATTCTCCCCTCGCTGATAATGAATTACTCTATCGGTTTGAGTTTCCCGAACGTCCCGGCGCATTGATGAAGTTTGTTGCTTCCATGAGTCCTAACTGGAATATTAGTATGTTCCACTACCGCAACAACGGCTCAGACTACGGACGTATTGTCGTAGGAATGCAAGTACCACCCCAGGAGATGGAAGAATGGCAAGCATTTCTAGATACCCTCGGCTACCGTTATTGGGATGAAAGCCAAAATCCGGCGTATAAGTTGTTTCTAGGATGATGGCATTAGATTCGAGGTTGTATACAATCTAGAAAATGGGTAAAATTAAAAAACGCTAGGAGTAAAAATGTACGATAAGCAAATGAATATATCGCTTAATCCTACTCAAGAGCAATTTGTTATATCTAAAATTGAAAGCGGAAAATATGCAAACGCCGACGCAGTAATTGCTGCTGCATTAGAATTATTGGAAGAACAGGAAGAATATACTCTTTGGTTAAATGAAACTCGCCAGAAAGTAGCAGTTGGTTTAGCAGAAATTGAAAGAGGTGATGTTTTAGATACCGAAGTTGTTATCAACCAACTCAAAGAAAAATTGCTGCAAAAACGAGAGTGTAAAACATGAGTCGTTGTACTATCTCTCAAACTGCGAGCAGAGATTTAGTTGAAATTTTAGATTATTTTACCAATACTAATGTTGAACCAGGGTAACGTTTTATACAGGATTTTGAGAAAAAGTGTAAAAATATTGTAAATTTTCCCAATATGGGTCGTAGTTACGAAGATATCGCTCCATTTTTGCGAGGAATACCTATCGATGGACATATAATTTTGTATAAAGTAATTGACGAGGAAATTACAATTGTTCGTGTTTTTAGTGGCAAGAGAGATTTAAAATCATTATTTTCGGACTCTTAGTTTAACATCAGGCATTTTGGTTAGGAAATATTAGACCGATCGCCTGATATAATTTTTTTTGACTTCAACTCAAACGCCAATTTTCGATTTTCAACTCAGGTACTCTTTGAAATTCTCTGACATTAGATGTTACAATAATATGATTGTGAGTTCTTGCGGTTGATGCAATTAGTACATCATAAGCACCAATGGGATTGCCTGCGGTTTTGAGAATGCTTCTAATTTGGGCAGCCTGTTCAGCCTCTTCCGCCCCAAAGGATACAATTGTAATTGTAGTTAACAATGTTTCAATTAATGGTTTAATTTTGATGGCACGTTGGGGATTTATTGCTAATCCATAATTGACTTCCATCAGTGTTAAGCATGAAATAAAAATATCAACAGGGTTGCTAGACTTTAACCGATGGAGAGTGTTTTTGTCTCCTTTGACAAAATCACTAATTACACAGGTATCGAGTAAATATCCCATCATTAAAACTCTATTTCGTGAGGTGGGAGTAGTTCATCTCGATAGGACTCGAAAACAATATTTTCTGTGACACCTTGATGTTCTATAATGCTTTCTGGCCAAATGGTAGGTTTTGTCTCTACGAAAGTTACAAATACTCGGCTTTCAGTAATACCTTGTGGTGTTTCAGCAAGTTCTATTTTCCCGTTTTTATAAATTCCTTCAATAGTTTTTAGCATTTTTGTTTACCTCCTGTCTCAATTGTAGTATTCTTTCTGCGATTACCTATGCCCAATTTTAAGTAAGTCGGTGCAATAAAACCAAACTATGTGAAGAAAAGTAAATAAGGCTCAAACTCTTTCTCCCCCTGCGCCCTGCCCCCTGCCCCCTGCCTTATTCCAACAATAATTATTCACGCCGACCTACTTAGGCGATCGCATCTATTCTACATATAGCGATTCCCAGTTAAGTGAGGTACAGATAATATTTTGAAACGCAGAGGAGCGCGGAGTAAAGCGCAGAGTTACGCAGAGATTTGTATCTCAGCAAACTAGGAAACGTTATATAAAGAGCTATAGAAAGCTCCAAATACCAAACCTATTAAGCAGATTACTCCCCAAACAAAGCACAATGACGCTCGTGATTTAAATGGTATATGTTTAACTTCCTGTCACAGTTTAAAGAACAGAATAGCATTTCAACACACACCTAACTGTATGACTAACTCTATAATAATCATGTTCACGTATCGTCACAAAATTTAATACATCAAAGCGATCGCTGTTATCACTATCAACAAAGACCAGGAATTTTAGAATTACTATATTAATTGAATGTCTGTTTCAGGAGGTATTATGTCCCTGACAATTCAAGACTTGGAAAAAGTACAGCAGCAGTTTCCTGAATATCGCATGGAATTATTACAGGGGAATATTGTTGTTATGAGTCCATCAGGATATGAATCAGATGAAGTTGCAGCCGAAATGATAGCCCAAATACGTAACTGGGTGAAACCCCGCCAACTTGGACGAGTAGCTGCTTCTAGTGCAGGTTTTAGATTACCTAATTCTGATTTAAGATCCCCTGATGCTTCATTTGTCTTAGCAGAAAGGTTGCGTCGTTCTCCCAAGTCTTTTGCTCAGTTAGCTCCTGATTTGACAGTAGAAGTAAAATCTCCCAGCGATGATTTAGAACAGTTACGGGTAAAAATCCGCGAGTTTTTGGCGTTGGGAACGCGGGTAGGAATTTTGATTAACCCGGATAATCATACTGTTGAGGTACTTTACCCAGAAAAAGAACCAATAATTTTACGTGATGGTGATGTCCTAACTGTTCCTGATTTGCTCCCAGGATGGGAAGTACAAATTTCTGATTTGTGGTCTCCAGAATTTGACTAGTTATCAGGACTTATACCAATTGTCCAAAATTAAGAAACAGATGCAAAGCTTGAAACCCAGACGTTATCTGACTTTCTTAATTACGAATTACGTAGCTTCCTTCCGCGTATCGGTATTACGAATTACGAATTACGAACTCGTACTGAGCGTAGCCGTTCGCGGAGCGTCTCGAAGAGAAGTATTACGAATTACGAATTGGTATTACGCAAGTGTCACAATTAATGGTTGGTGCGTGACGCTATCAGTCTCATGACTACGTTCAAATACTTTTGCAGCGTCACACACCCTACATCAAAAATATGCTAGTTGTGGAACTTATAATTTTTTATCTGTAACTTAGAGATTTACGGATAAATCTTCAGCAGTAATCAGGGTTAACTGAGAATTATCTAACTTGTGAATATCATGAACAATTCTATTAGCTTGTTGTTCAATACTGCGTTCAAATAAAGCACGGGCGAAACGTCCATTACCAAAACTTTTGTCTCGCTTGACGTATGCTAATTCAAAAGTAGCTTGTAAGATAATATTTGCTGAAGTATCAAGAATATATCCGTTATCATGACAGAATTTCTTGAAAATTAATAACAACTCTTGGGGCGTATAATGATCAAGATAAAATAAACGGTGCAGACGGGATTTAAAACCGGGGTTAGAATCTAATAAACGATCCATTTCTTCAGTGTAGCCGGCTATGACCACCGCCAAGCGATCGCGCTGATCTTCCATGCGTTTAATTAATATCTGCAATGCTTCCTTGCCATAATCATTGGGGCTATCTTCAGGTGCAAGGGCATGAGCTTCATCAATAAACAATACACCGTCTAGGGCTTGCTGGACAGCATTTTCCACCCTCAGCGCAGTTTGTCCAATATACCCGCTTACAATCCCGGCGCGATCAGTTTCCACAACGTGTCCCCGTTCCAGAAATCCTAATTGTTTATATAATCGTCCGACTAACCGGGCAATAGTAGTTTTACCTGTCCCTGGTGGGCCGTATAACATTAAGTGTAGGGAAGTATCTACAGTTTTCAGTCCCCGCTTTTGCCGTTCGGTTTGGACTTTGAGGTAATTGGCTAGGGAAAAAAGCTGGTGTTTAGTGCGCTCATGTCCAACTAACGCTTTTAAATCGGCAAACACCTGCTCTAGACTATCGTGATCAGGTGGCTCATGCTCGACAAAGGTAGCTTTAGTTTCATATCGAGAATCATAAACCTCTAGATTACCTTCACCGAGGTCTTTTTCTGTATCAGGCGCACTCACCATCAGACTGTGAACTTTCATTTTAATTTTGTCGTGAATAACAAAACCAAAATTACGCCCTGGCACATCCATTAACTTATCGGCGGGAAATTTATCTACTAGGGTACTGTTAATGTAAAATTCGACAAATTCACCTACACGACAAATTTCTAGTAAATTAACAGCATTACCGCGTTGAATGCGATCGCACCGTTTCCAATCTGTGTAATTAACAAAATTACCATTTTTCACCTTAGCGATACGGTAACAAGCATTACCAGAAATCACAAACTCAAAGAAATTGCGATCATCTAATAGTCCCCAAACAAACCCATATCCATGATCATCTACACCAGCAGCTTTTTCTAAGACTATATGAATATGAAAATCCGTTCTATCATAAAAAAACTCCGCCGAGTTCCACGATAGCCAATAAGCATCACCTGCACGTTTGTGGTCAAATACATAGTGACCCACTTCCATGTAAAGGCTGCACTCTGAGCTATCCCGTGTCACCCAGCTACAACGATTATCTTGAAAGTGTTCCTCAAAAATTAGCATTGCGTTCCTCTGTAGCTCTGTGTGTAGAATCAGCTGCTAACTATATTCATTCTAAACACGCCTCAACAGACTGACTTAATTGCTAATATCCACAAATCTTTCTACCACAACCACTTCAGCCCCTACAGCAAATTTTCTTTATCACCTCCCTTCCCTTGTCCCTGACAGGTGTAGGGGTGTAGGGGTGTAGGGGTGTAGGGGTGTATGGGTGTAGGGGTGTATGGGTGTAGGGGTGTATGGGTGTAGGGGTTTAGGGGTTTAGGGGTGTAGGGGTGTAGGAGAAATAAATTCTACCTTGTCTACCTTGTCTCCTGCCCCCTGCCCCCTGCTCCCTGCCCCCTGCCCCTTGTCCCTGCCCCCTGCTCCCTGCCCCCTGCCCCCTGCCCCCAGTTCCCTAAATTCCCCATAACCGCATTAACATAAATGCCAACGCTGCACTACCTATAGGAACAGTCAAATTATCAATACCTAAAAACGAAAAAGCTTCTAAGGTGGTGGCGACTAATGCAACTGCTAGAGATACTGTCCAAGTTTGCCAAATATTGCCGAATACACCCAATAAAATTAAACTACAGACGATATAACTCAGCACAGCCATAGTTAAAGAGCCTTCCCAGCTTTTTTGCGCTCCTAAAACTTTATACTTATGTGTACCAAAGCGTTGACCAACTAACGCAGCCAGTCCATCACCCCAACACATAATCATCATGCCAATTGCTGCATACTGGGGTTGATTTATATACCAGAACCAAGCGACTAAAACCCCTACACTAGCCGCATAAAAAAATGTCCCCAGGCTTTGTCTTCCTACGCTATTGATACCAGGAAGAATTGGGAAAATGTAGGATAACAGAGTCACAACACTGGCTATAACTGAAGCACCAATGCCGATGCTGGCAGGAATATTTAACCACCAAGCGATTAAAATAACATGACCAGCACCAATATGAACTATTTTACGGATGATTTCGGGATCGTTAGTAGCAAAGCGACTTACTAACCCAGCGATCGCTAAAATAAAAAATACCCAAGCTGCAACAATGGTAATTTGCAGCCATACAGGTGGGGTTAAAATGAAATCAGGAAATTGATTTAACAAAGCTCCTACAAGATAGACAACGTTTTATCCTTGTTACCAATATAAGATTTGGGCGACATTAATGAAGCAATTATTTATTTGGTTAATTCAAGGCTACAGAATATTTATCTCTCCCCTCTTCCCTCCCACTTGTCGCTTTCAGCCAACTTGTTCTATGTATGCTATCGAAGCCATAGAAAGATTTGGCATATTTCGCGGCGGTTGGATGGCTACCAGGCGAATTTTGCGTTGTCATCCCTTCCACCCCGGTGGTTATGATCCTGTACCGGAGAAGGAAGTGACAGGGGATAGGTGACAGGGGACAGTGGAAATGAAAGCAGGGGGAGCAGGGGGAGCAGGGGAAGCAGGGGGAGCAGGGGAAGCAGGGGGAGAAAAATACAATGCCCACTTACTACTCACTACTCATTACTCATTACTCATTACTCATTACTCATTACTCACTACTCATTACTCATTACTCATTACTCATTACTCATTACTCATTACTCATTACTCATTACTTACTTCGACGCACAAAGGGTAATAGGTCTTGTAGAATTGTCTCGTGATAGTGTTCTTGGGGATAGTGACCGACGTTGTTGAGTTTAATTACTTCTGCATCAGGTACAGACTTAGCAAAAGTTTCTGCTACATCTATGGGCAACCAAGGGTCAATCATTCCCCATTGGATTAAAATTGGTTGTTGCCATTGTTGAAAGCCTGATGTAATTTCTGTCATGGCTGCTGGTAATTGCAAATTGCGAATTGTCGCTAATAATGCACGTCCAACGGCGGAAGTTTTCAAATATGGTTGGCGATAAATATCTAAATCTTTGTCTTCGATGCGATAACGACTACCACCTTCTAAAGTGCGGTCAATTAATAATGGGTCTTGTGTCATCATATCACCCACAAAAGGCCAACCCATTTGTTGTAATTTCCAAGGTAATTTGGCATCCGAAGAAATGGGTGTATTTAAAATGGCAATGTTGGCAATCTTTTCAGGATTTCTTAAAGCATATTGCAGTCCGACAGAACCTAAGAAACCTTGCACAACTAAAGAAAAACGCTCTAGTTCTAAAGCTGCAATCAACCCTGATAATGCTTTGATATAAGCATCGGGAGTGTAGGGAAACTCATATTTTTCCGGTTTCGCAGAAAAGCCAGAACCAATCCAATCTGGTGCGATCGCTCTTGTTCCTTGGCTGGCTAAAGCTGGTATAATATTCCGCCAACTATAACTTTGTGATGGGATTCCATGCAGTAAAACTACAGGTAATAAGTCACTTTCTCCAATTGGTGTAGCTTCCCGATAAAACCATTCTAAAGAATCTACTATTATTTTATTTTCTGTGATCGACACGCTCTTTTCCTATCAGTTTGATATGGAAAATCTTACCATTGCAGTGATCACAGTAATTATCCTGACGTGTCTAAAGTCTACAGCAATTGACAAGTCCATAAGTTTGTGGTACATATGTACTATAAAGCTTGGTAAAATTGATGAAGCTATCTAAAGTAGACTTGAGTAGCTTAATTGCAATCGCTCATACTGACGGATATTTACAGTTATTGCTTGATAGAGGCGATGAATTGGAGTTTCTAGAGATTCCTGCACCAATTGAAGCTTTTGAAGGATTACAAGAACTGAGTGATATTGTTGCAGAAACGGCTTTGCCTTGTGCATCCGAACCCATCGCCATGTTACCAGTTAACTCATCAATGGCCAATGCTGTTGGCTACTGTAGTGAAGAACAAGTACTACAACTTGAATTTCAAAATGGTGCAATCTACCAATATTCAGGCGTAGAACCAGAAACTTGGCAAGATTTACAATCAGCCGACTCAATAGGTAGATTTTACAACCAAAATATCAAAGGTCAGTATGATTGCGATCGCCCTTATCTACCAGATAACTACTCTGATCTTGAATAATTAAAGTTTGTAGTTAAGACTT
>JBODRP010000081.1:0-18109 GCA_050633005.1 Trichormus sp.
CGTTGCTTTAACGCACCCTACAATTTAAGCTTTACTTTATAAATCATCTCTTACTTATAGGAAGCATATTTTATTTCTGAAAAAGATCAGTATACTTTTATTCCTTCTTACCCTGTTCCCCTAAACCCGTTCCCCGTTGCCTACCTAAGTAAGTAATTTCAATAATCAATTCGGAGTAATTTACGGTTTACCGAACTAGAAAAAACTGGTTTACCGAACTGCCTAGTAGAGTTCGGTAATTATCATTTGTGAGGTGATAAAAACCGAATTTACACCAAAGTATTTTCTGCATAAGATGAGAACAAATCAAACAAATAAACATTCAATTGATTTCCAACTATAATTCTCAGAGGAGTTAAGCATATGGCACTTATTCATTGGAATCCTTTAGAAGAATTGAACACCATTCAACGCCAACTCAATCATATTTTTGAAGACGATATGTTAAGCACAACAATTTTAGATAGAACTGTAGCCAGAGTTCCGGCGGCTGAATTACAAGAAACAGACGATGCAGTGTACTTGAAACTGGAACTTCCAGGCATGGAAGCAAAAGATATAGATTTGCAAGTCACCGATAAAGCTGTATATGTTAGCGGCGAACGCAAATCTCAAACCAAGACTGAAGAAAAAGGCAAAATTAAAAGTGAATTTCACTATGGTAAATTCCAACGTGTAATTCCTTTACCTACCCGTATTCAAAATACCAACGTCAAAGCAGACTACAAAGATGGCATCTTAAATTTAACCCTGCCTAAAGCCGAAGAAGAAAAGAACAAAGTTGTTAAGATTAATCTCGATTCAGTCGGCTAAGTATAGCTGTTGATAGTTGACAGATTTGAAGTCCTTTTTATAAAAAATCCCAGTATTAAAGATACTGGGATTTTTGTTGTTTATTTAATCAAGCCTGATTCTAACCAACACTTTTCACTGTTCACTATCAACAGTACATGAAGGTGATACTTGCCACGGAGTCAGGGGTGTTACCTGTGGGATGGCTGCTAGTAGATGTATTTTCCCATCTGCACTGACAATTAATCCTTGAGCCTCAACAATTGGTTGTTGATTATTAGCAGTTTGATAGTTACTGCTTGCTGTTGAGTTAGCCACTTCATTGGATAAATCACGGACATCATACCAAACTATCTCACCTCTGAGAGTATCGGTAGGATTGGCAGGTAAGCCGCCACGATTACTAACAACAAAACGATTTTGTCGTGTCGTACTACAACCACTAGCTATTTGCTGTGAGCGATCGCTAAAATTAGTTGGTAGCTTCACCAATCCGCTAGCTGGATCAACATCTGGTGTATTCAGTTCTACAGTACCATTAAACTCCGCACCCAAATCAGAAGAAGCAGTAATATCACTTTCTGGAGTTAGTTGGGGACGGAATTGAGTACCAAAAATTCCTTTAGCGTTCACAACCACCCTACCACCAAAGCCTTTTTGAGCATTAGCCGTAATATCACTATTATCAAAAGCCACTAAAGTATTCGTAGTAATATTAATATTTCCCCCAACTGCACTATTGCGAGCATTGGTACTAATTTGACTACCACGCAGCATTTGCAATGTGTCCGATTGAATCCTAATATTGCCTTTATCCCCGGCATTAGTATCAGCCGTAATTGTCCCTTGATTTGCTAGTAAAATATAAGCAGAATTGACTGTGATATCTCCAGCCGCACCTTTACCAGCTAAACCCCGCCGATTCTCTGGATCTCGGCTCAGGAAATTACTAACATTGATAGTTGCACCATCACGCACAACTAAGCGATTAGCATTCACGTTCAAATCCCCACCGCTACCATTGCCAACAGTAGCATTAGCAAATAAACCACTACGACCAGATTGATTAGTACCTGTCAATTCTACTGAGTTAGCATTAATTGTCATGTTACCAGCCGAGCCATTTCCAGAGGTACTAACAGCAATTTGACCCCCATCAGCAACGCGTAAGTTATTGGTTTCAATCATTAAATTACCAGCATTACCAAAACCAGCACCTAAAAAAGTGGCTATTGGCTCTGGAATCGTTGGTATTTTTATGGTTGTAGCGGCAATAATACTAGGGCCAAATTCTGTCCCACCGATAACTTCCACATCTTCAGCAAAAACTTTCAAATCACCAGCTTTACCAAACCCAAAGGTAGTGGTAAATATCTGTCCGCCATCAGTAACTTGTAATTTATTAGTCTGAACTGTTAAATTACCCCCATTTCCTGTTGCACCTGGCGCAACAGGAACAAATAAACCACTCGGCCCGAAGGGAGAAATACCACTTACCTGCACATTCTCAGCTGTGACATTCAATTCTCCAGCATTTCCAGTCCCAAAAGTACCGCTCGAAATTTGACCCCCATTGCTCATTTGTAAAGTTTTCGTGGTAATAGTGATTTTACCTCCATCTCCACTTGCACCAGAGCCAACATCAGCTAGTACACCGCTAGACACCTGGTTATTAGGATTTAATATAAAGCCTTTGACAGTCAAAGCCTCAGATGTAGATATATTTAATATCCCTCCAGAACCATTACCTGTGGTATCTGTAACTATGACTGAGCCGTTTTCGAGAGTCACGTTTTGCCCTCGCACCTCGATAGAACCACCACTATTACCACTAGTATCTACAGAAGCAGCATTCAGAAGAGCAATATTACCGTAATTAATTCCTGGTGTGGGTTGTAGTTGTAGCTGTCCACTAGGATTGGTGATTGCCACCTCACCTTGATTCACAGACCATAATTCAACTCTTCCCTGGGGTACAGTTATATTTCCTCCATTGAGTTCTACCTTACCTGCAACTAGTGCTAAAGTTTGACCATTTGGGGTTTGATAACTCAATCCTGGTGGACGGTTACTGTTATCAATAGAAAAATCGGGATTGACTCTTAAATTGTTGCCTGAACCTTGTACTTGAATAGTGCTGGTGAGATGAGAACCAAATTGCAAACCGATAGGTACATTAACACTCAGAATCTGGTTAACTGTAGGGTTGATAGCACTAAATTCTTTCCCATCACTGAATTTGATGCTATCTGCTGTAGTACCAATAAATGAGCCGCCTATATCTAATTTGGCATTAGCACCAAAGATAATTCCATGTGGATTAATTAGAAATAAATTGGCATTGCCTATATTGGTAGTGCCATTCACAAGTGTTTGAATAGTCCCGTTAATTTGGGAAGGCGAACTTCCTGTGATGCGTGTGATGATATTGTTAATGCCTGTATCGTAAATAAACTTGGCAGTATGACCTGATTGAATTGAAAAATCTTGGAAGCTGTGGAAAAGGTTAGCACCATTATTTGGTCTACTGCCGCCAGTAATATTATACATATTTGGATCAAGATTATTACTGACATTAGTGAGTAAAGTATTATCGGGGTTCAGTTGAGTCTGTGCCAATGCCTTTAAAGGTGTTTCTAGCACTAGACAGAACATGAAAAAAAATAAAATTTTTGTTTTTTTTGGGTTCAACATCTTAATTTTTATATGTTTTTTTTGCCAGATTATGTAATATAAAATCCCCTTGCAAATATCAATTCGACTGTCAGCAAGCGGGACAAATTAGATTGATTAAAATCAATAGAGGTGATGTCTCTGGATGGGATATTATCTTCGTGACTAAGCTATAATTCCCCAAAAATTCACTAAACTAACAATAGAAATCTTCCAATTTGCTAATTTTCACAACGACGCTTGAGTCGTGCAACAAAGCCAAGCACAGCCATTCCTAATAATCCAAAGATAGTAGTGGGTTCGGGTACAGATTGCGCCTGAGAAGACCGACTCTCATCAGCAAATTCATCCAATGTTTCCCAAGCAAAATTTTGCCAAAAGCCATCGTTGGTTAAATTAGCGGTATTTTGCCAATAGCCATTCCAACCCCACCAATAGCCATTCCAACCCCACCAATAGCCATTCCAACCCCAGTTATAAGTACCACTGCTATTGATCATCTTGTTTAAGGCTTCACCGCGATCGTCATAGCCATTGTTATTGGCATCGATGTATTGTGGTGTCAGAAGTGAAGCGGCTTGAGTGGTATTGGCATCCATCCAACTGGTAGTTACTCCCATCTTGCTGGCGAGTCCAGATTTGGCACTATTGAAGATACCGAGTAAGTCTTGATTGTTCTGTTTGAGATTCCAACCCAGGACATCTACAACAGTCAGATCATTATTTGTGAGTAACTTCCTTATCCCACCTGCACCCACACTAGATTCCATGATGCCATCATAGGTAGCATCTTTTTTCCAGTGACTACCTTGACTACCATCTCCTCGCAATTTGGTACTTCCAGTAGACAAATCACCTAACTTGGTTATACCACCATCAATAGATAACATCGTATTTACACCAACGGATATATCAGGCCTATTCCAAAAGCGGCTATCCTGAGATAAACGAAACATATCCATAAGATAGCCATATTTAGACATATCATCACTGGTGAACCATAACTTTTTTGTCAATAAATCTGCGTATTCAGGTGAGTCTATACCACTGATAAAGCCGAGAGTGTGAGTTAGTTCATGTACCGCCACACTAAAAAAGTCTAAAGTAGCTGTGGGAATAGTATTACTGCTATTGTTAGCCGAAAAATAATTCCATGAGAGAGGCTGAGTAATATTGCCTAAATTACTCACAAGTATATAGGCATCATAACCAGGATCATTAGCACTAATAATTCCTAAAGCTTTGGCATTAGCACGGGTAAGATTGACGTTTTTGACATCGGACTGAATCTCTAAGTCAGCTAGTCCATATGTATAGGTATTGGTTAAAGATTGATATCCTGTGCATTGATTTTGCCATGAGCCATTGCTAAAGGTAAGGCTGGTATGACATTGGTCATATACAGTATTTAAAGCTGTGCGATCGCTAGATGAGGTGATATCTGCTTGTAGTTTTTGATAAACAGTGCTAAAGTTTTGCGAAGTCACCCCTGGTATTGCTCCACCAATGACGTTAGTAGGTAACTTATTGGTCGGCTCAATAAAGATATTGACGGTAACATCATCAGCTAAATAATTTGACCAATATCTACCAGCCATTTCATAGCCAAGCATTTGGTTGAGAGTTGTACCAGGTGCGTAGGTGAAATTAAACTGTAAAGCTTGGACTGATGTACAACTACCTATGAAAAAGTAACCAATCAGTGTGGGAGATGTTAGTAATTTCAGTAGCCCAAGAGATTTGTTTTGTTTGTGATTGAGCGTTGTGTTCATGAAATTAAACCTGCTAAATTGGTCAATGATGACGCTTAAGTCTTGCCGCAATGCCCATTAGAGCCACTCCTAATAATCCAAAGATAGTGGTGGGTTCGGGTACAGATTGCGCTTGAGAAGATCCACTCAAATGATCAGAGTTGCCATATTCATACTCATCAAGTGTTTCCCAAGCGAAATTTTGCCAAAAGCCATCGGTGGTTAAATTGGCGGTATTTTGCCAATAGCCATTCCAACCCCACCAATAGCCATTCCAACCCCACCAATAGCCATTCCAACCCCAGTTATAAGTACCACTGCTATTGATCATCTTGTTTAAGGATTCACCGCGATCGTCATAGCCATTGTTATTAGCATCGATGTATTGTGGTGTCAGACGTAAAGCGGCTTGAGTGGTATTGGCATCCATCCAACTGGTAGTTACTCCCATCTTACTGGCGAGTCCAGATTTGGCACTATTGAAGATGCTTACTAGGTCTTGATTGTTCTGTTTGAGATTCCAACCAAGAGCGTCTAGGACGGTTAGGTCGTTATTTGTGACTAATTTTCTCGTACCACCTGCACTCAGACTAGCCTCCATAATGCCATCATAAGTAGCATCTTTTTTCCAGTGACTGCCTTGAGAGCCGTCTCCTCCAAATGTGGTGTTACCAGAAGATAAATCAGCTAATTTGCTTGTACCACTATCAATAGATAACATGGTATCTACACCAGGAGATATATCAGGAATACCTAGATTATTCAAGCTATTTCCAGATAGCCGAAACATATCCATCAAATAGCCATATTTAGACATATCTGCACCGCTCAGGGTGCTTGTCGTCTTCAATAAGTTTGCATATTCAGGTGAGTCCATACCACTAATAAAGCCAAGGGTGTGAGTCAGTTCGTGTACAGCCACACTGAAAAAGTCCAGGGTACTTGTGGGAATGGTGTTACTGCTATTAGTCGCAGAAAAATAATTCCATGAGAGAGACTGAGTGACATTACCTAAGTTACTAAGCAAAATGTAAGCATCATAACCAGTATTGTGAGCATCAATTAACCCCAACGCTTTAGCATTTGCACGGGTCAGATTAATATTGTTGACACCGTAAGTATAATTGGTGTTAAAAGAACCACCATTATAGTGTCTAGCGTAAGCATTATACCCTGTACAGTTATTCTGCACGTATCCACCAGTACCTTGTTGCACAAAGGTTGATGTTGAATTACATCGGTTATATATACTAGCAACTGCTTTTTGATCCGTAAGTGAGGTAGCATCTGCTTGTAGTGCTTGAGAAACGGTAGTAAAGCTTTGCGAAGTCACCCCTGGTATTGCCCCACCAATGACGTTAGTAGGTAACATATTGGTTGGCTCAATAAAGATATTGACGGTGACATCATCAGCTAAGTAATTTGACCAATACCTACCAGCCATTTCATAACCGAGCATTTGGTTGAGGGTTGTACCAGGTGCGTAGGTGAAATTAAACTGTAAGGCTTGGACTGATGTACCACCCACCATGACAACAGAACCAGCCAGCATTAGAGGTGTAAGTAGCTTGATGAAGCCAAGAGATTTATTTTGCTTGTGATTGATATTTTTATTCATGGAATTAGACTCAAAATCATACAAATTCCAATATGGTTTGGATCAGCTGAGGAGGCTCTTGAGGCTGAGGAAGTAAGACTGTTATCGTTGGTTACTTCTTTACTCCAAGAGCTACCTCTAGTCTTTAAGTTGGGGACTGGCGGATAAAGTTTTGGACTCTGCTTGACTTGATGTTGATACAGATTGGCTGGTATTTTATTTTTACGCGAGTCCCTTGGTGGAGGATTGCCACTAGCAATTCTCATCCCAGCCGCGCCAATAGCCATTCCCACGCCACCAATTCCACCAATCCCAGGCGTAAAGACTACTGCTACTGATCGTTTGGTTTAACGATTCACCGCGATCGCCATGTCCATTGTTATTGCTAGGAATCACGGTGACATTATCGGCTAGGTAATTAGACCAATCCCTACCAGCCATTTCATCGCCGACCATTTGGTCTATGCTTGTCCCTGGTGCATCAGTCAAATTAAATTGCAATGCTTGGGCTGAAGTATTACTAATTATGACCATTGAAGCAGCTAACGTTAGGGGTGTCAGCCATCCGAACAAAGGAAGTGATTTCAAACAATTTGAAGACATATTGACAAACCTTAATGATTTGAATGTTTACTGTTGAGAGTCAGTACGAAGAATGAAAAAGCCTTTGTCATATCTAAGGAAGCACACTATTTTCAGCCCGTTTTCTGATATACCTCAATGGGTAGTCAGTTCAACACACAAGCTTATTTGTTGACCTGTCCTTTGGTGTGAGAACGAATATGTGCTTGTGATGATGGAGTAGGATTGGCTGTTTGCCAATATCCATTCCAGCCCCAGTTATAAATGCCGCTTTTTTGCATCATTTGCTGCACATCAGAAGAGCGATCGCGGATGGCATCATTATTCGTATTACCATCAAATTGTGAATCCCAAATTTGTTGTGCTTTGCTTTGGGCATTCATGGATAATGTCAGCAAATTGATTATTGGGGAATAATCAACCTGCCAACCAATGTAATCGAGGGCTGTGAGATCCAGTCTGGAAATTTTTCTAATTCCTCCCATGCTGATGGTTGAGGACATAATCCCTAAATAGGGTTGGCTGTTTCTTTTCCAGTGACTAGCCTGTTCTCCATCACCTCCCAAGAGGGTGTTTTCGCCAGTGGAAAAGAGTGCTTGGTATACAGTTGGTATATTTAGTTCGATTTGAGTAAAATTAAATGGATTTTGTCCTCCGTTGATTGAGAAGTATTTAGTTCCACCCACTGTGTAATCAATTGCTCTTTGCCTGGCACTGTCGGTAGAATAGCGAAACATATCGAGAGCAGTAGGTAAAGCTAACCCATCCAAAGCATCAATACCACTAATAAATCCCAATGTATGGCCAATTTCGTGGATAGCTACACCGACAAAATCATATTGGTTCTCATCAACTTTGCCTCCAGCGTATCTGTAACTCCAATTAACCGATTTTTCCAATTGAATATAGGCATCTAATCCAGAAGCATCACCACTCAAGTCATTACCGAGGGCTTTATTATTGGCTGTAGTTGTCAGAAGTTCATAGTTACTACTATTAATGATGCCGCCTGCTAGTCTAGTTCTATATCTATCACTGCTGTTGATAGAAGTTGGTAACTGATGTATATTAGCCGTACCATCTGCGCCCAAACCCTCTTTAAACTTGTCATAGTTGATTTTTTGAATTGCTGGGGTTGCACCGCCTAATTTACCTTCAGCTAAAACCCCTTCAGTCATCTCTACGTGGATGTTGACCACAACATCTATATCTTGTAAGTAAACAGACCAAATATTTCCTGCTAACTCAACTGCTGCAATCTGTTCCTGTGTGATTCCTGGCTGATAGGTAAAGTTAAATGTGACAGCTTGGGCAGGTATATCAGCTACTATCAAGGCAGCTAAGGCTAACAGTGGTGTTCCTCCATAACGAGCAATTTGAGAGGTTTGCTCAGACAGTTTTAGCTCTAGTTTGTTCTTTTTTTTACTGGACATTATAAGTAATAAATATTTCGGAAAAATGATATTACCTGCCAATATAAAAAGATTTTTAACATTAGAAAATAAAATATGTGTAAAACACAATATTTTATTTATGTAGAACTCTTCAATAAATCTTTAAAAAAAATAATTTTCGTTAAAAGCTTCTGTAAAATTGAATGCTCAAATCAATAAGTAAAAATTTTTATTATTCTTAATCATTTATTCTGCTAGAAAAATATTCAGTATTTTCTAGTAATGTGTTTATACATTTATCTGTTTTTTTTAAAGATTTAACGTATAAATATTAAGAATTAATGAGGTTTTAAGCTGGTTAAATCAATTATCGTATTCTTACAGTTGCTATAAATATAAAAAATAGATAAACAGTAATTATGCTGATGCAAAATAACAATTAATAACATCAAAATATATGGTGATTAACGTAGTAGCTAAAGACAGATATCTTTAGGAAATTGCTATTGCAAAAATTTTCAAAACGTAAGTTATTTATGGATATCAAAAAGCAAGATTTATTAAGGATAAAATTGTGGGTAATCACAATTTTAATTTCCTTATCCTCGATTCCCTTTGAAATCACGCCTAGTATGGCGCAGGTGACTTTTAAGCCACCAAAAACCCAAGCACCAAAGACATCAACTGGGGGAGCATCCCGTGATGCTTCTACTTGCGGTGCTGATATGTCGGCAACTACGGAAGCCTCAGTGACACCATTGTTACCAAAAACTAATATCGGTTTAACATTAGCAGAGCGTCCACCAATATTGGTTTATGTTCCTCAAACTAAGGCTAAAAAAGCACTTTTTGCTTTGCGAGATGAACAAGGAGGACAATATTACCAGACAACTTTAGCCTTACCTAAGAAGCCTGGTGTGATAGAAATTCAACTTCCCAGTTCAGTTTCAGCATTAAAAATAGGCAAGAATTATCAATGGTCTTTAGTGATGATTTGCACTGAAGAATTAGAGCCTGATAGTCCTTGGGTAAGTGGATGGATTCGTCGAGTGGAGTCTGAGCGCAGTTTCAATAATCAGTCTAGTTTAGAGGTAGCATCTCAACTCGCTAATATGGGTATTTGGTACGATTCCCTAGCTACTCTGGCTGAGTTAAAGAGAAGACAACCTAATAATTCTACTGTGGCTACTTCTTGGCAAGAAATGTTAAAGTCTGTTGATTTAAGTGCGATCGCAGAAGTACCTCTTGCTAACTAATTAAGGAAAACTAGACCAAATAAGAGCAAGATCAGGGAAAAGCTTTGAGCAATTTCTCATCTTGCTTTTTTTCTATAAATTCCTATAGTTTTTATTTGCATTGCCAAATTTCCTATCTTAAATACAGCTTTGATGAAGTCATCTATAAAAGCAATTGTTAAGTATATATACAGGGTGTGTTTCCAGGACTGGCGCAGTATATTCATCACAGCACCTGCTGTAGCACTATGTGTGATGACTGGAGGGATGACAGGGTTATTTCAACTTTTAGAATGGAACGCTATGGAGCAGTTTTTTGCTCTCCGTTCTGCTGAACCACCAGACAAAAGAATTTTAATTGTCGCTATTGATGAACAGGACATTACTCAAATTGGTAAATGGCCTATTCCTGACGCTATTTTAGCGAAGCTGATTATCAAACTAAAAGCACACAAACCAGCAGCTATAGGTTTGGATATTTATCGAGATTTACCTGTAGAACCAGGTCATCAAAAGTGGATGGAAGTCATTAAATCTACACCCAACTTGATTGGAGTCAAAAAATTAGCGGGGGATCAAGTTGCTCCATCACCGATATTATCTAAATTAGATCAAATTGCATTAGCTGATATGCTTTTAGACACAGATGGAAAAGTTAGGCGTGGTTTGTTATCTGCTGGTGATAGTGAGGGAAAAATATTTTTGGGATTAGCACCACGCTTAAGTTTAATGTATCTGGAAACTAGAGGTATTTCTTTGCAGGCTTTAGACGAAAAAAGCACCTCTTTGCGGTTAGGAAAAGCAGTATTTGCACCTTTGATGGGTGAAGAATTTATTTATCGAGGTGCAGATGTGGGCGGATACCAAATTATCTTGAATTATAGAGGTTTTAAAGATAAGTTTGACACAGTAAAAATGCGAGATATCCTTAGTGATTCTATATCATCAGAATTAGTGCGCGATCGCATTGTGTTAATTGGGACTACAGCTAAGAGTATTAATGATTTTGTCAACGTTGGTTACACTCGCAATCTACAGGATGAAGATAAACGCATGGCTGGGGTAGTAGTTCATGCTAATTTAGTTAGCCAAATTTTAAGTGCTGCTGTTGATGCTAGACGATTACTAGCAGTTTGGTCTGAGCAAGCAGAATGGATATGGATTTTGTGCTGCTCGTTTGTGACTTCTGGTATTACTTGGCAAGGATTACAAATCAAATCTAAGAATAAATATTTATTCCTTAGTTTGCCAATTTTAGTGATTTTATCTGGTACTGGCATCAGCCTAGGGATTAGCTATGCTGTGTTTATAGCAGGTTGGTGGATGCCTATATTTTCGCCCGTATTCACAATTTTTCTGGCTACAATTGTTACGACTAATTTGTATAAACAAACACAATTAGAAAAAGCTAACCAACAACTGCAAGATTATTCTCGCACCTTAGAGGCAAAAGTGCGCGATCGCACCCAAGAGTTAGAAACCGCCAAAATTGCGGCTGATGTCGCCAACCAAGCTAAAAGTGAATTTTTAGCAAACATGAGTCACGAACTGCGGACACCCCTAAATGGCATTTTAGGATACGCACAAATCCTTGAACGTTCTGAAAGCATAGCACCAACAACATTAGAAGGCATTAAGATTATTCATCAGTGTGGCTCTCACCTACTCACCCTCATCAACGATATTTTAGACTTGTCCAAAATCGAAGCGCGAAAACTGGAATTACACAATACGGATTTTGACTTTTCTGCCTTCCTCAACGGAGTCGTAGAAATGTGTCGTATCCGCGCCTTACAAAAAGGTATATCGTTTGATTATCTACCAGATCCCAATCTCCCTCAAGCAATTAATGGTGATGAGAAACGGTTACGACAAATAATAATTAATTTACTAGGCAATGCGATTAAGTTTACAGAGACAGGTGGAGTCATATTCAAGATAGAAGTGCTAGAAGGGGGGGACAATTTCAATAAAATTAGATTTCAAGTAGAAGATACAGGAGTAGGAATGACTCCTGAACAATTGACAAAGATTTTTTTACCTTTTGAGCAAGTAGGAGATAAAAATAAACAAGCAGAAGGTACAGGCTTAGGACTAGCTATTAGCTGTAGAATTGCTGAGTTAATGGGTAGTCAAATCGAAGTAGATAGCATTTTAGGAACTGGTAGTAAATTTTGGTTAGATATAAATTTAAACATTATCAATAATTGGTTACAAACATCTCACATTTTACAGCATAAAAAAATTATTGGGATTCAAGACAAACAGCCCAAAATCCTGATTGTAGATGACAAATGGGAAAATCGTTCTATAATTTGTAATTTTCTCCAACCAATTGGTTTTGAATGCTGGGAAGCTAATAATGGACAAGAAGGATTAAATATAGCAGTAAAAAATCAGCCTGAGTTGATTATTACTGATTTAGCCATGCCAATTTTAGATGGCTTTGAGATGATTCAAAACTTAAGAAGTTTACCGCAAACATCCAAAGTTCCAATTTTCGTTTCTTCTGCGAGTGTATTTGAGAGTGATAAAAATAAAAGTTTGGCAATTGGGGGAAATGAATTTTTACCAAAACCCGTAGAAATGGATGAGCTACTCAAGTATTTACATGATTATTTACAACTAGATTGGATTTATGCAGAAGAAGATATTAAGCAAACAAAATTTATTGAAAATGAACTTCCTCAACATAATAATTCTCAATTGATAGTTGCACCGCCTCAATCAGAACTTGATAAGCTATTGGATTTAGCCATGAGAGGCAATATCAAAGGAATACAAGTTCTGTTGAATGAAATAGAAGCATCAGATTTAAATGGTGATTATATCGGATTTATTAGACAGTTTAGGCAATTAAGTGATAATTTTCAAATTAAACAAATCCGAGAATTAATAAAAGATTTAAAGGCTAAAACATTATGAAAATATTTAATAAAATTGAGAAAGCAACAATATTAATTGTTGACGACAATCCCACTAATTTAAAAGTTTTATCAGATGCTATTTCTTCATTAGGCTGGGAAATTCTCATAGCAACTGATGGTGAAAGTGCTATTGAGCAAGCTGAATATGCCCAACCAGATATAATCTTGTTAGATGTAATGATGCCAGGAATAGATGGGTTTCAAACCTGTGCAGAACTGAAAAAAAAGGCATCTACTCAAGATATACCAGTTATTTTTCTCACTGCTCTTACCGATCAATTTGATAAGGTATTAGGTCTAGTGACAGGTGGTGTAGACTATATAACTAAACCTTTTAATTTAGACGAGGTTTTAGCAAGAATACAAGTGCATTTAAAACTACGTTTCTTGACTAAAGAACTCGAACTAAAAAACCAAGAACTTGATCAATTAGTAGAAGAGCGTACAAAAAAACTCTCTCTCACTTTAGAACAACTCCAGCAATCTCAATTGCAGTTAGTTCAAAGTGAAAAATTATCGACTTTGGGAGAATTAGTTGCTGGAGTCGCTCACGAAATTAATAATCCTCTTAACTTCGTGATGGGTAATTTAGGATTTCTTCATAATTATATAAATGCTTTAACTGAGCATTTGCAGCTTTATCATCAACATTATCCCGATCCAGGTGTCAATATTACTAAAAATGCAAAACTGATAGAATTAGATGAAATATTGATCGATATGCCAAAAATTATTGCTTCAATCGATACGGGATTACAAAGAATTAATAATATTAGCAATAGCTTACGTAGTTTTTCCCGTTCAGATGTATCTCAGAAAGCATTTTTTGATATTCATGAAGGCATCAACAGCACTTTAATCATTTTATCGCATAAGTTAAAAGGTAATAAACTACGTGCAGATATAGAAATAATTAAGGATTATAGCAATCTACCATTAATTGAATGTTATCCTGAGCAAGTCAATCAAGTTTTTATGAATATGATTGCTAATGCTATTGATGCTATTGATGAATCATGTCAAAAATCAGCAGACATTCAAAGGCATAAAAGTCCAAAAATCATTATCAAAACTCTATGGAATCAAGAAAAAGGATTACTAATAGTTACATTCAAAGATAATGGTTTGGGTATGTCACTAGAAACTCAAAACCAGATATTTAAACAATTTTTCACCACAAAACCAAGAGGTAAAGGGACTGGCTTGGGTTTATCTATTAGCCGCCAAATTATTGAAGATAAACACAATGGTAAATTAAGATGTTTTTCTGTATTAGGTGAAGGCACAGAGTTTTCTATTGAAATTCCAGCCAATTCTGATATGACTGTTAGAGGTGACTTGCTCACCAGTTCTCTAACTACCCAAGACTATTATGAGTAGATGTAAAATTTATGTACAAAGATCAGTATATGTTAAATCTTACTAAATATGCTATCTCCCTCGCAGGAGTCACCTTATTTTTAACAACAACGGGTGTTAAGGTATCTGCACACACTAACCAGCAATTAGGAGAAATATCAACATTAAATTTGATAGCACACTCAAGTTCAGAGGAATACCAGATTGTTGACTCTATAAATCCCAAAAATCAACTACATCAGGGTAGAAATTTGTTTGAGGCTGGACGCTTTACAGAAGCAGTAAAATTTTGGGAATCTGCCTATGTTGGCTTTAAAAATCAAGGTGATAATCTCAATGAAGCTTGGAGTTTAAGTTATCTGTCCTTGGCTTATCAAAATTTAGGCGATTGGGAAAAGGCAGAGGTTGCTATTAATAAAAGTTTAGATATATTAAAACATCCGCAAGCCCGGCAGCAAGGAAACGCCAATATTTTAGCAGTAGCTCTAAATACTCTAGGAAACCTCAAACTTTCCAGAGGACAAGCACAAGCAGCTTTAACAGCTTGGCAAGATGCGGAAAGTGCATATACAGTAGTTGGTGATGAAGTGGGAAAAGTAGGTAGCCAAATTAACCAAGCCCAAGCACTGCGAGCTTTAGGATTATATCGTCGAGGGCAGCAGTTGTTAGTTAATGTGCAGCAAAAGTTGCAAAATCAGCCAGACTCTATCATTAAAGCCAAAACATTACAAAGTTTAGGAATTGCTTTTCAATTAGTAGGAGATATACAACAATCTCAAGAAATTTTACAGCAGAGTTTGAAGATTAGTAAGGCTTTCAATTCTGCTACAGATATCAGCAATATTTTGTTTAACTTGGGAAATACCGCTAGAGATTTACAACAAACAGAGGCAGCTTTAAATTATTATCAACAAGTTATAGATCAGAAAAATAATGCCCAATTACGAGTAGAAGCACAGTTAAATCAACTCAGTCTTTATGTAGAAACTAGACAAACGAAAAAGACGGCGGCGTTATTATCAGAGATTAAGTTGCAATTAGACAAATTGCCTGCTAGTCGGATGTCTATTTATGCAACAATTAATTTTGTGCGTAATTTGACTAAATTGTCAAAACTAGATGGAAATGAGTCGATATCATATCAAGAATCAGCCCAAATTTTAGCCGGTGCAGTACGACAGGGGCAAATGCTGGGTGATTTACGCTCTCAAGCTTATGCTTTAAATGAGCTAGGAAAATTGTACTTTGAGAACCAGCAATTAGCGGAGGCTTTGACACTCAGCCAAAAAGCACTACAAATTACTCAAGAGATTAACGCTGCTGATATTAGTTATCAAGCGGCTTGGCAAGTTGGGCGGATTCTAAAAAAACAAGGTGATAATCAGGGCGCGATCGCAGCTTATGATATTGCTGTGAAAAACCTGAAGTCTCTGCGTAGTGACTTAGTAGCGGTTAATCGTGATGTGCAGTTTTCTTTTCAGGAGAGTGTCGAACCGATTTATCGGGAATTGGTGGATATATTACTGGAATCACCCCAACCCAGTCAACAAAACTTAAAATTAGCACGAGACACAATCGAAGCATTACAACTAGCAGAGTTAGATAATTTCTTTCGGGAAGCTTGTTTAAACGCCAAACCAGAGCAAATTGATCAAATTGACAACCAAGCAGCCGTCATCTATCCGATTATTTTAGGCGATCGCTTAGAAGTTATTTTATCTATTCCTGGCAGACCTTTATCTAGCTATAAAACTCTGATATCTTCAGGGGAAATAGAAACTATCATTAAACAAACGCGCCAATCTCTCAATCCCATTTTCTCTAATCAGGAAAGGTTATCTGTTTCTCAACAAGTTTATGATTGGTTAATACGTCCCCTAGAATCTGAGTTAAGCAACAGTCGAGTCAAAACCCTGGCTTTTGTCTTAGATGGTTCTCTGCGTAATATCCCAATGGCAGTTTTACATGATGGTAAACAGTATTTGGTAGAGAAATACAGTTTAGCACTATCTCCAGGGATGCAATTAATGCCAGCGCGATCGCTCAAACCTGAAAATCTGCAATTGATGACAGCTGCGCTGAGTGAATCGCGTCAAGGCTTTAAAGCTTTACCAGCAGTTAAATCGGAAGTCACAGAAATTTCTTCAGAAGTTTCTTCAAAACTACTATTAAATGAAGATTTTACCGACACTAATCTCAAACAAGCTATAGAATCAACACCATTTTCAGTGTTACATTTAGCTACTCATGGTCAATTTAGTAGCCAATCTGATGACACTTTTATCCTCAGTTGGAATGAAAAAATTAATGTTAAACAATTGAGTGAATTTCTGCAAGCCAGAAACGAATCACAATCTACACCTGTAGAATTAATGGTTCTGAGTGCTTGTCAAACAGCAAAAGGAGATAATCGAGCTATACTAGGCTTGGCTGGGGTAGCAGTACGTTCCGGTGCGCGTAGCACTCTAGCTACTCTGTGGGCAGTCAAAGACGAATCTACTGCTAAGTTTATGGTGGAATTTTATAAACACCTCAGACAACCGGGTATAAGCAAAGCAGAAGCATTACGAAAAACTCAAATCAGTTTTTTGCAAAATCCTGATTTTCAACATCCTTTTTATTGGTCAGCATTTGTATTGGTAGGTAATTGGCTTTAGAGACTTCCAGAAATTAAATTATTCCATAAGTTAAGTGATACCGATTCAAAATTCTGTGCATAATTAAGCCAAAACTTCCTGATTAATAGATTGCAACAGTTATTCTTGCCCATCAACGGCATAATTACATAATTAGGTGTTGTCAAGGTGTAAACAGAGGATTGAGTGTGCTACCAGATATCCGAGCTGCTATTTTTGACATGGATGGGTTGCTGTTTGATACAGAAAGCATTGCTCGTTGGGCTTGGAAACAGGCTTTAGCTAGTCATGGCTATCTGATCAACGATGATTTTTATCATGAGTTTGTTGGACGTGATTTATCGTGGCGGGAGAAAATTCTTAAACAAAGATATGGGAATAGTTTTCCCTTTGATGCAGTGACAGCACAACGAATTGAAATAGGCGATCGCCGGGAACTACAAGAAGGTTTACCATTAAAAGCTGGAGTACTAGATTTACTCCACCAGTTAAATAATTTAGGTATAGTTATCGCCTTAGCAACAGGAACAGCAAGAAATAGAACTATCAGGCGTTTAACAAATGCAGGTATTCTGCATTACTTTAGAACTATTGTTACTAGTGAAGATGTTGCTCAAGGTAAACCCGCACCAGATATATATTTAGAAGCCAGTCGCAGAATTAATGTTGTTCCTGTACAGTGTTTAGTGTTTGAAGACTCATGTGTAGGTATAGAAGCGGCTTTCAGTGCTGGGATGTATCCAATTATGATTCCCGATATAGAACAACCATCCCCAGAAATTAGATGTTTGGCTTACCAAGTCTTACCATCCTTAGTGGAAGCCTGTACTGTCTTAGAACAGAGGCTAGGAGCTAGAGGATTGACTAGCAATAGCTAATTACAGATTGTTAGTTGTGCTGATATTGTAGAGACGCGAAATTCCGTGTCTCTAATTTTTTAAGATATCTGTAAAGTTGAATTTACTTTATTTTTTTAGTAAAGCTACGGATACAACACTCTAGATTGTGTTTTAGTTTAAATAAATCAACTTAGCTCAAAATTTATCTAAATAACTAGTTCAGCATTGACAGTTTCTCAGGAATCTTCCAAATCAACATTATGGCAATTCTGATTACCACTCTTCATACTTCATGTGATCCACGGCGAGCTACCGAGTTTATCG
>JBODRP010000082.1:0-17940 GCA_050633005.1 Trichormus sp.
GTTTCTGGCTAATTCTTGAACGGCGGCGCGGCGGACATCAGAATAGGTATCAATAACGGCTCGTTGTTTGAGGATGATGGGTGTATCAGAGTCATCTTTGAAACCTCTGGCTAGTTCTTGAACTGCGGCACGGCGCACGTATTTATCCTCGCTAACAGTGGCGTGGTGTTTCAGCCAGGGGAGGGTATGGGGATCATCTTTGAAGTTTCTGGCTAATTCTTGGACGGCGGTTTGGCGGACATCAGAATATTGATCAGCGATCGCAGTTTGTTTCAAAATGGAGAGAGTATCCGGCTCATCTTTAAAACCTTTGGCTAATTCTTGGACTGCTGCTTGTCGCACATATTCATTCTCGTCAGTTGTGACAGCTTGTTTGAGGATAGTTAAAATCTCAGAGTCATCTTTAAAACCTTTAGCTAATTCCTGGATGACAGCTTGGCGCACCATCCAATCTTGACTGGTGGCGCATTTTTTCAACCAAGGCAGAACATTCGGGTCATCTTTGAAACCCCTAGCTAATTCTTGCACGGCGGCTTGGCGTACAGTCCCATATTGATCGACTGTGGCGCGTTTTTTCAGCCAAAATAAGGTATTGGGGTTATCTTTAAAACCCCTGGCTAATTCCTGAATTGCTACTTGTCTGACATATTCACTATGATCTGCGATCGCACGTTTTTGGAGAATAGGCAGGGTATCATGGTCATCTTTGAAACCTTTGGCTAATTCCTGTACGGCGGCTTGACGTACAGTCCAATCATTATCGTTGGTGGCGTGTTGTTTCAACCAAGGGAGAGTATCAGGATCATCTTTAAAACCTCTGGCTAACTCTTGCAACGCTGCACGACGCACATAATCATTATTATCAGCTGTGGCTAATTGTTTGAGCCAAGGTAAAGTTTCTGGGTCATCTTTCCAAGTTGTGGCCACACAAACCACAGCTTTTGTGCGAATTTCTTGAACTAGCTGAGTTTCTTCTGCGTCTAAATAAGGTTGGTAATAATATTCCAAGTCATATTTAGTTAAAGCTTTAATTTTTTCCAGTAATTTTGTAGATACTGAAGCTACTAGTAGGCGATTTCTCACTTCTGCTAGACATTTAGCGGCTAAAAATAAATTAATAAATTTTTCTTGTTCACCATCTTGAGCCATTAAGTAATCAATGATTTCACACACAAATCTTGGCTCAATCATGCCAATAATTAACCGTAATACCTCATGCCAAGTTTCATCTTGCCAGTGTTTACCAAATACCTCACAATTGAGTCCCTTAATCGATAAAACTTGAATTTCTTTAAATTGCCAGACAAATTCCCAAGCGCAAAAATATTCCAAAAAAGTACGATGCACGAAAGCATAATAATCTGCACCTACAAAACACAACATAAAGTTGCGAATCCGTAGTTGATTCATCATCACTCTAGCAGCTTTTGTTGGTTGTTCAAATTCCAGATTTTTGAGATAGCGAGTTAAAATTTTTTCTAAATCTTTGGCACTAATTAAATTACCAACCAAACCCTTGGCACTAGTTTGCATATGATAGGCAACTTGGCGTAGCATGGCCTGTTTATCTTTATAGTCAATAATTTTAGGATCTAGGCGAGAATCTTCTACTAAAGCCCTTTCTACATCCCATTGATGTAGTAATACCCGTGATGCTTGTTCGTATAATGTGGCTCTATCTCTGGGTAATTCTTGGTTACGGTTAAGAATTGCCATCATTGTTAATAACAGGGGATTCCCTGCTAATTCAGTAATGGCTTTTGAGGTATCAATTGCCCTTTGTAATCTTTCCTTTTTTCTTAGTCTATCGAGGGGATCTTTAAAGTTTAATTCATGCCAACGGTGAATAAAATCTTGGATTTGTTCTGGTTCTAACTCTTGAATCATGAAATGCCGAAATTCTGCATCTCGTAAACGTTGGGGTTTATAGCCAATTACACGAGAAGTCACAATGACTCTGACATTAGGGTATTCGTTAGTAAAACGATGAATATCTGTGATCACATCATCGCGCTTGCCAATATCAAATACTTCATCTAAACCATCAAACATGACTAAAGCATTACCGGCTTTGAGTTGTTCATGGAGTTTATTTTGATTGAGATGATGAACTATACCACTACATTGATGAAAAAATTCTAAGAAGTTATGACATTCATTATTTTCGCGTCTGCGGATATAGGTACGTAACTCAATTAATAAGGGAATTGGTGAAGAATCAAGATTATTTAGTGGTGTTTCTGCCCAGTTTAAAGCTAAAAATTGTAATAATGTTGATTTACCCGATCCAGGGTCTCCGAGAATAACTATATATTGATAAGTTTGGGTTTCAGTGATAATATCTAAGACGGAATTAGTAGGTTGTTCAAAATAAATTTGCTTGTAGTATTCTAGAGCTTCTGAGGTAATTTCTTCATCTAATTGTTTACTTTCTCGTAGTCGTTTGAGGTGTTCTTTAGGTAGTTCGTGTACCTGTGGTAATACCTGATGTACTTCCCGGATTTGTTGAGGAATAAACATCCGCCATAACTTTAATTCGTTGTAGGCGTAACCAGTCGTGTCTAAACTATCTAATTTCAGATTACCGTAGCGTTCGCGTAGTCCTTCTTGGTATTTTTTTAGGTCGAAATCTGGCGTAATACCTTTAATTTCTAGTAGGTTATTGTTTAATGATTCTAAATATTGGGAATCTAGAATGGGACGTAATTGATCTGATTCCCGAATAATAGCTTTGACTTTTTTGAGATAACGTTTAGCTAATCTTTCCCAATCGAATTGTTGGGGAAGATTAGGTAAATTCATTTCATACCATGTATTAGCTAAAATTTTAGCATTTATGGTCTGACAATTGGGGTGGAAAGGTTCACCCAGAATTTGTTTGATAGATTTATTGGTGAGAAATTTATTTAAAATTTGATTATATTTTTGCAGTTCTGTTTCATCTAAGTCTGCATCTTCTAATTCTTGCTGCATTAATTGCAAGAACTCTTTTAAGGCTTTGCCAGCCGCAATGTCAATATCTTCTGGTTGAAGTTGCTGTAAAATGTTGCCAGGAATACTTTTTAATAAGTCTTTCGCCCAGTCTTTGGCAGCATCTTTGGCTAATTCTTCAAAGATGGATTTAAAAGCAAATCCGACAGCTTGAGTTATACCCCAAACGGCTAACCAATCTAACATGATGTTTGTGTAGGTTGAGGTTTTGATTTTGAGTATATCTAAGAGGTGAGGAAATGGCTGTGGATTTTAAGATAATTGCAGAAAGGGATGTTGAGAGGATTTTAAACGCAGAGGGGAGGAAGGTAAGCGCAGAGAGAAGTATGAGCGGCGGCTTCCGCCGTAGACGCGCAAGCGGCTTGTCGTCAGACATCATAACTTCGGTGGGTACGCCAAGAATTAAGGGTGAATTACCACAGTTGATATTCTTTTGATTCTATTAGGTGATGGTTATTAGGTAAGGCTTGGGTAAATTTTTGTTCTATGGCGGCTAAATCTTCTGGGGGTATAGCTTGCCATTGTGCTTTGGTTTGCCAACGAATAATCAATGTGACTTCTGTGGGATCTTGGGGGTTAAGCCACACTTCTTTACCTAAGAAACCCGGATATTTAGCTAAGGCGGTTGTCCAAATGGCTGCATCCTGTTGGAGATAATTTTCTCGTGTATCAGGGGCAACTTTAAACTTAAGAAATTCTATAACCATACTGTTTCACCCCGTGTGTTCGCCAATTTGCCAAAATAGAGTTGTAGGCTAGAGTAACTAAACTTCCAGCATAGCTTGATTGCACTCACTTACAAGCAAGGATCGGCTGGTTTGAAATAAGTAACAGGAAGGAAGTATGGACAGCAACAACTGGTTGCAGCAACTCATGATGCTTGGTATTGGGACAACTTCTCTGGTGGCGGAGAAACTCAAGGAAGTTGGCGATGAATTGGTGAAGGATGGCAAGCTGAATCCTGAGCAAGCAAAAACTGTGATGGATGACATTGTAGAGCATTTAAAGTCTGAGCAGGGAACTTGGGAGGTACAAATGCAACGACAAATGCGAAATATGATGCAGGATTTGGGTGTGGCGCGTCAGTCAGAGGTGGATGAACTGCGGGGAAGAATTGACCGTTTGGAACGTCAAGTGAGAGATTTAGAGAATAAGCTTTGGCGTTAGGATCGGCTTGTGTTTTAAACTAATTTTGTCCTGTTGGTAATTTTGATTGCCAAACTATCCCTGTTGGGAGGGCTAATTTTGAAAGCAATTTTACTCAGCGTGGGTATCATGCTGGTCTGTGTTGTAGTTTTAGTGTTGTCACAAATTGGCGGTAAGCAGGAATCTGCTATTGCTGCCAGTGTGACTACAACTACTCCACCAGTAGCCACAAGTGTTACAGAAAACAATACCTTAATAGCGAACAATCATATGTCTGATGCTGCCAATACCGTTACTACCCCTTCTGGTTTAAAGTATGTGGAACTAGAAGAGGGAACTGGTGCAACCCCCACCAACGGACAAACCGTAACAGTGCATTATACTGGCACTTTAGAAGATGGTACTAAATTTGATAGTTCCCGCGATCGCAATCGTCCCTTTAGTTTCACCATTGGCGTTGGTCAAGTGATTCAAGGTTGGGATGAAGGACTTAGCACTATGAAAGTCGGTGGTCGTCGTCAATTAATCATACCCCCAGAATTAGGCTATGGTTCTCGCGGTGCAGGTGGCGTAATTCCCCCTAACGCTACCCTGTTGTTTGATGTGGAATTATTAGGGGTGAAGTAGATTATTAGGGGTATAGGGGCAAACAAATTCAAAATTCAAAATTCAAAATTCAAAATTAAAGAATGTTTGACTTTTGAGTTTTTTATGCCCCATGCCCCATGCCCAATTCCCTATGCCCAATACGTAAAATGTCTAAAAATCCTTCCCACAGTCCTCTATTTTCTCTCAATTCTCAACAAGAAAAATGGCAGCAACGCATAGCGCAGGTTGCACTTCGGTTTAATAAACAGTATCAAAATCAGTCTTTTGAATTACCGGAAGAAGTGCAGGCGATGCCGATATTTCAAGAATGGAAATCGGGTCTGTTGACGGGAAGAATTGTTTCGCCGTTTTGGGACATTGCTAAACCCCAAAAAAATCAGCACTGTTTGGATATTGGTTGCGGTGTTAGCTTTTTGATTTATCCTTGGCGTGATTGGCAGGCTTTTTTTTACGGTCAAGAAATTAGTAATGTGGCACGAGATACTTTAAATGCGCGTGGTTCACAGTTAAATTCTAAATTATTTAAAGGGGTGGAATTAGGAGCAGCCCATCAATTAAATTATGATGCAGGTAAATTTGATTTAGCGATCGCCACTGGATTTAGCTGTTATTTTCCCCTAGAATATTGGAGTGCTGTCCTCACAGAAGTCAAGCGCGTATTAAAACCCGGCGGGCTATTTGTATTTGATATTCTCAACCCAGAACACCCTTTAGCAGAAGATTGGGCGGTACTAGAAACCTATTTAGGTGCAGAAGTATTTTTAGAACCTCTGGCTGAGTGGGAGAAAGCCATCAAAGCATCTGGAGCAAAAATTGTCACCAGATTAACGGGAGAACTATTCGATTTATACAAGATAAAATTTTAACCATTGTAGAGACGCGATGATTCGCGTCTAAATCTAATTATCGGAAGTTCATTCCTATTTTCGTGATAAAAAAGCCTTTAAATCTCCGCCAGTTTGCTTTGACAACTTTCCATTGTTGTAGGGTATGCAGCAGAATCAAAGCCAAAAATGTATATGCTATCCAAAAATGAATGCTTCTACCTAAGTCTACTAAACTAGAGTTTTGTGGGAAAAAATCAGGTAACTTCAACCCAAAAAAACTGACATTATTACTGCGAAAAGAATTAGAAAAAAAGAACCCACTGACTGGAACTGCAAACATCAATATATAAAGGACAGTATGCAGGATAAATTTACGTGTCCATTCAGGAGTAAACCTAGGCAAATTTTTAGTGTATTTTCGCCACCATACCTGCAACAAAACTAAAATCCGCCAAGTGAGTAAAGCTACTACCAAAGCACCCATTGATTTATGAAAATCATATAATTCTGATCTGAGAAAAGTTCCACGGGATAGACGCGCCATACCTGAACCAGTGATAAATAAAACTAAATAACAGACGAACATGATCCAATGTACAGACATGAGTTGCTTAAACGCAGAATTAACTCTAGCTTTCTTAACTACTGATGTTAAATTCATATCAATACAAGTGATTTTGTTATAGTTTTACATTGCAGTTTTATGAGGCTTTTTTCCTGTTTTTTCGTTAGGTAGGTTAATTAAAGGAGTAATGAGTAATGAGTAATGAGTAATGAGTAATGAGTAAATACCCATTAGTTATTACTTCACAAATAATCTTAATATATCTTATCTTATTGTGATAAGCAAATTACATTGTTAACTTAAGTGCTGGATAATTTTACGGATGCGATCGCACGTTACTATGATTGAAAATTACCCCTGCCCCCTGCTCCCTTGCCTAAACCGTGATAGAATATTGTTGGAGATTATGGGTTTTTTTGAGAACTCACTACAGAAAATCCCCGGCGACTCGGACGAATATTAGCTAACTCTACATTAAAAGTAACTTTATCGCTTTTTTCGCCGCTTTTCGCTGCTAAAGTCCAGCTACCAGGACTTAAATACCAAAATGTAGAATTAGCTTGGCTATCTAGCTTTTCTCCATTCAGCCACCACTCTACAGAATTAGATGGATTTCCTGCTAATTTAAATTCTAATTTTTGTTGTCCTTCTCCACCGGGATATAACAAGAACACATCACCATTATGGGGAGATACAATCCTCAATTTATCAGCAACTAAACTTGATGAGGGCTGTTTTGCTAGCCATTCGTTATACTCTGAAGGTAAATTAAAATCTTGCTGATTTTCGTAGGCAATTTTATCTTGAGGATAAAAATATTCTTGCACCACAGAGTTACATTCTGGTGTTGGTTTTAACCCAGAGATAGCACAGATAGGTAGTTTAATTAACCCTGCTGGAGAGGGAAAAGCGGCTGGTTCTTGGCGTTCGTGCAGGTGTAACATGATACGATTCCACAGTGGTGCTGCACCCATAACTCCTGACACTTGGCGCATCGGTTCACCGTTAAAATTTCCTACCCAAGTTGCAACGGTGTAGTCGGTAGTGTAGCCGACTGTCCAAGTATCGCGGTAGTTTGAGGAAGTTCCAGTCTTTACAGCTACGGGGAAGAGCAAGTTTAATACTGAGTCTACACCAAAAGCGATCGCACGGGCATGATTATCACTGAGCATATCGGTGATGATTTGCCATGTGGTGGGATTTGGGGTTAAGGGAATGGGGGCTGGGGACTGGGGAAGGGTGGTTACTAAAGGGGTGGTTTTTCCTTGTTGGGCTAGGGTGACGTAGGCTTGGGCGAGTTCCCAGAGGGTGACTTCGCCGCTACCGAGGGTTAAACCTAAACCGTAATATTCTGGGGTTTGTTTGAGGTGGGTAAAGCCGAGTTGATGCAGACGTGTTAAGAAAGATGGTACACCTACTTTTTCTAGCACGCGCACGGCTGGTATATTGAGAGAATTGGCTAAAGCGATGCGGACTCTGACAGGGCCGAGAAATTTTTCGGTGTAATCTGTGGGACTATAAAGTTGTGCGCCGGGAATAGCGTAATGGGTGGGGACATCTGCCAAGATGGTGTTTGGACGAATTGCACCTGTTTCTAAAGCCAACTCATACACAAACGGCTTGAGGGTAGAACCCGGTTGACGTAAAGCCTGTACACCGTCGTTACGTCCTAGTTTAGCTTCGTTAAAGTAATCAGGTGAACCAACATAAGCTAAAATCTCCCCCGTATGGTTGTCAATTACCAAAGCTGCCGCATCATTGACATTGTTAGCGGTAAGGGTGGAAATAACTTGCTGTACTTGCGCTTCTACAAATTGCTGTAAAGGTTTATCGATAGTAGTGCGAACAGGGGAAGTAATTTCAGGCTGGGATGGCTGACTAGCTAACCAAAATAAAAAATGAGGTGCGGCGAAAATTCCTCTTGTGCGTGACTGAAAGACGACGTTTTCCGTGAGAGTTTTTTCTGCCATTGGCTGAGTAATATATCCATCCTGCACCATGCGGTTAAGCACATATTTTTGTCGTTGCTTCAGTCTTTCCCCATGCTGTAACGGGTCAAAATAAGTGGGATTATTGGGAATAGCAGCCAGTAGACTAGCTTGGGCAATATTTAAATCACTAGCGGGGATAGAAAAATAAGTTCTAGCAGCAGCTTCTACACCGTAGACATTACCGCCCATTGGCAGACGATTAATATATGCAGATAAAATTTCATCTTTATTCATCCCTGCCGCTAACCGCCAAGCTAACCACACCTCATGCAATTTCCCCGACAAATTCCGAGCAGACGGTGCTAACATCCGCGCCAACTGCATAGTAATTGTGGAAGCACCAGAGACAATTTTTTTGTGACGAATAGCATCTTGACTAGCGCGGATAATAGCTTTCATATCCAACGCACCATGATGATAGAAACTACCATCCTCCGCCGCTAAAATTGCCTGAATAAACTGCGGTGAAACCTGCTTGAGTGGTACAAATGCCGTATGTTCTTGATCACGAGTGAGGATTGTACCTAATGGTAAACCATTGCGATCGCTAAATTGCAACGCCAATTGATTTTGTCTAATATCAGCAGCACGAATTGGTGCAAAATAAGGCAACAATCGCACCAATAAGCACATCAAAAAAACAGCTAAAACCACCTTAATACTTTTACGCCGTCTAAATTGTTGTGTAATCTTCCGTCGCCACACCTTTACCCTATTCATAACGTAATTAAATACTATTTCATCTCAACTAAATAAATACACATCCACCTGCCCACTTAACGTTTTTTCAAGTCATTCATTTACAAAAATTCATCAAAAGCCAATAATTAAAAATTGTGATCATTTCAGGAAACAATCCTAAAAAATTGGTTATCCATATAGTGTATAAAATCTAAACCTCTTTTACTTTGCGTCTACTCTTCGAGTTCCACTTTAGCGGTATGTGCCTACCTTTCGGTAACAAATCCGTTGAATGCGTGAGGTAAATTCTATGCTCAATAACCTACCCAGCATGATTATAAAAACCCTCATGCGATTCCTACTAATTTTTACCCTCACAATAGGAATCGCATCCTGTAACTTCATTGGCATATCATCAAAACAACAACTTCCCACTGTCAAAGCACTCACCCCTCCCAATTTACCAGATTGGATTGAACAAATTAGCCCCATAGGTAACACCAAACCCCTCAACCAAATTCGCATTCGTTTCAAAGAACCATTAATTCCTGTCGAACAACTAGACACCCCCGAACAACAAAACCTGTTACAAAAATTTGCACTTTGGCCACCCTTACCCGGACAATTTCGCTTTTTAACACCCCGTATGGTAGGCTTTCAACCAGAACAAGCCCTACCCCAAGCCACCAGATTACAAGTTACCCTCAAAGCAGGTTTAGCAGACTTAAAAAATCATCGCCTAGACAAAGATTTAGCTTGGACATTTAACACAGAACCAATTGAAATCACAAATTTACCAGGGGTAAATCCTGTAGAAAAAGCCGAAATTCAACCAGTAGGCTTACAACCAAAACTGCAATTTACCTCCAGCACAGAACTTAACTTAGCTTCTGTGCAAGAACATCTCCAGTTAATTCCTGAAGATAAGAATAAAGGAATTAATTTCAAATTAGCTTTAGCTAAAGACGAAGCCACAAAAACAACAGAACCATCAGAAAAATTTGACCCCTCTACCCGCAATTGGGTATATGATTTATTTCCCCAAAAAAACTTAGATAAAGCCACCAATTATCGCCTCGTATTTTCCCCTGGTATCTTACCTGCAACTGGTAACTTACCAACAGAAAAAGAATTTGTCAGTAAATTAGCTACCTATTCACCTTTAAAATTTCAAGAAATTCACTATTATGGACAACCAGACGCAGCCGGAACTTATGGCAGATTTGTTAAAGGTACTCCCCAACTAGAATTTAATAATATATTAATTGCCGATTCCGCCAGAGAAAATATTAAAATTGAGCCTGCACCGCGAGACATTTCTAGACTGTTGCAAATTGGTGAAGAAGATAGATATGTCACTATCAACCCCTATGCTTTAAATCCAGCTACCAATTACACAATTACTATTGGCAAGGATTTAAAAGATAAGTTTGGACAAACCTTGAGTAAACCTGTCACCCTGAAATACAACACTGGTGATTTAGCAGGTGATATTTGGACACCATCGGATTTACATATTTTTCCATCCGGGCAGAATTTACAACTTAATATTAGTACAGTTAATCTCCCCGAATCCCAATATAAAGCCGCTTATCAAGTAGTAAAACCTACAGATTTAGTTTATGTCAGAGGTGCTTATCCCCAAGGGAATAATACTGATTTATTGCCTAAACCTACTGCATGGCAAAACTTTAAAGTTGCAACTAAGAAAAATCAGCAAGTTGATGTCACTGTACCACTACGAGAAAAGCTTGGTGCTGCTACAGGAATGTTAGCCTATGGAGTGCAGGCACGCACACATAAATATCAAGATAATGGTAAAGAACTGTGGCGAGAACCTACAACTTACGGCTTAGTGCAATTAACCAATTTAGGTGTATTTAGCCAATGGTTTCCTGAATCTGCTTTCATTCGTGTTAATCATCTCAGTGATGGTTCACCTGTGCAAGCTGCACCAATTGAAATTTATCAATTAAGATTTGAGGCGAAATATCGTGATCCGGTGCAACCTTGTGCTACAGGTAAAACAGATAATGATGGTAATTTAAGACTACAAATTTCAGATTTACAATCATGTTATACAACTAATAAAAAGTTTGTTAAATCACCAGAATTATTAGTAATTGCCCGTGAAAATCAAGATTGGGCATTTACTAAAACCGAAGAATATAGCGGTGTTTATGGTTATGGAATTGATGCAGGTTGGGCAGATAATCAACCAGTATCTCGTGGGGTGATATTCTCAGATAGGCAGTTATATCAACCAGGAGAAAAAGCTGCTTTCACTGGTTTTGCAGATTATTTAGTCAATGGTGCTATCCAGCAAGATAAAAATGCAGCTTATCAATTAACTCTGGTAAATCCCGATGGACAGAAGACAGATTTAGGTACGAAAACTACAAATGATTTTGGGACTTTTTCTCTAGAGTTACCAATTAATAAAACTCAAACTTTAGGCTATTACAATATCCAAGCCAAAGGTAAAAACGGCATAGAAATTTCTGGTGAGTTTCGCGTAGCTGAATTTAAACCCCCGAATTTTAAAGTTGAACTCGATTTAGACAAAGAATTTGCCTTAGTTGGCGAACAAGTAGAAGCGAAAGCAGCGAGTAATTATTTATTTGGCGCGCCTGTAGAGGGAGGAGAAGCCAAGTATTTTATCACTCGTCGCCAAGAGAATTTTATCCCGAAAGGTTGGGAAGAATTTAGTTTTGGTAGACAATGGTTTTGGCCTGAAGAAAGTCATGCTGTACCCAGTGATGTTTTGGAAACTAACGCCAAATTAGATGCACAAGGGACAACCAGTCAAACGGTAACAGTAGCCAAAGATTTACCCTATCCTATGACTTACCGTGTGGATGTGCAAGTTGCAGATGTTTCTAACTTATCTGTGGCTAATTCCAAATCTTTTACAGCTTTACCAAGTAACCGTCTCATTGGTTTGAAAACGAATTTCATTGCTAACGGTGGTAAAGAATTTCCGGTGGAAGTAATTGTCACTGAACCGACAGGAAAACCAATTACTAATCAACGGGTGCGGGTAGAATTACAACAGATGAAATATAGTAGTGTGACTCAAGTAGTTGAAGGGAGTAACACAGCTAAAAACCAAGTTGAATATAAAACAGTAGCACAGACTGAAGTGTTATCAGCAGACAGTCCGAAAATTATCAATTTAACACCGACTGAATCAGGTTCTTACCGTATTCGAGCTAATTTTAGTAATACTCAAGAAGAACTGACAGCTACAGATAGCCAAATTTGGGTGACAGGAACTAACTCTGTTTATTGGGGTTCAGACGAACAAAATCGCTTAGAAGTTAAGCTAGATAAAAAAGAATATCAACCCGGTGAAATTGCTACCGCATTAATTCAATCTCCCTACCCAGACGCAGAGTTATATTTTGCCGTCATTAAAGATAAACCCCTTTATCAACAACTAACAAAAGTTTCCGGTGGCGCACCACAAATTCAGTTTCAAGTTACGCCGGAAATGTTACCGAATGCAGCAGTTGAAGCTGTGTTAGTCAGACAAGGGAAACCTATAAATCAAGTAGAAGTAGGAAGTTTAGATAAATTAGTTAAAATCGGGTTTACACCTTTCAAAGTTAACTTGCAAGATAAATATTTAAAAGTGCAAGTTACGCCATTGCAAGCATCACTAGAACCGGGTGCAGAGTCTACTGTACAACTAGAACTGAAAGACAACCAAAACAACCCCACCCAAGGACAATTAACTGTGATGGTGGTGAATGAAGCAGTATTACAATTATCTGGTTATCGTCCACCAAATTTGGTAGATACAGTTTATGCAGAACAACCCATATCTACCCGCTTCAGCGATAATCGTCCTGATGTGGTGATACAACCCCAAGAGGTGGCTAAACCCAAAGGCTGGGGTTATGGTGGCGGTTTTTCAGCCGGTGCAGCTAATACCCGTATCCGCAGCGATTTTCAGCCTTTAGCTTACTATAACGCGTCTGTTCTCACCGATGCTAATGGTAAGGCGCAAATCACCTTTAAATTACCCGATGATTTAACAACATGGCGGGTAATGGTTGTTTCTACCGATGGAAATCTCCGCTTTGGTAATGGTGATGCAACCTTTATCACTACCAAACCACTGCTAACTAATGCCATATTGCCACAATTTGTGCGTCCAGGCGATCGCATCTTAGCCGGTTTATCTGTCACCAATAACACTGGTACTTCAGGAAACTTAACAATCAACGGTGAACTTCAAGGGAATGTCAAATTTGCCCAGAAAAACCCCAACACTACCAACTTACAAACCAAAACCGAGTCAGCAACTCAAGCCTATCGCTTTCCAATGGTGGCGGAAAATGTCGGTGTAGCGCAAGTCCGCTTTACCACCCAATTAAATAATACAGCCGCCGATGCCTTTGCTGTGCCATTGGAAGTCAAGCCATTAGAAGTTACAGAACAAGTTGTAGAAACCGGCGTAACTGAAAAGCAAGTCAAAATTCCTCTCAATGTTGATAAAAATGTCTACCCCAATGCTGGCGGTTTAGATATTCAACTAGCGAGTACATTAATTCCGGAAATCAAAGCACCAGCCAAACAAGTATTAGCAAATGATGATTTACCCTTCGCTGAACCTGCGGCGAGTCAGTTAATGATTGCAGCTAATTTACAAACTTTATCTCAGAAATATAGCCAAACTTTTGCAAAATTCAACCCTCAGCAACAGGCAAATGAAGCTATTACTCAATTACAAAAATTGCAAATCGCTGATGGTGGTTTTGCAGCCTTCCCAGGACAAGAAAAATCAGATCCTTGGGTATCTGCTTACGCTGCTGAATCTTTAAGCCAAGCCCAACAAGCCTTCCCCAATTCTGTAGATGCTGCAATGTTATCCCGCTTAAAGAATTACTTGCAGAAAGTTTTAGCAAACCCTGGACAATACGACTTTTGTAAAGAGCAAATATGTAGAACACAACTCCAACTCAATACTTTAATTGCTGTAGCACAACTTGGAGATAAACGCAATAGTTTCTTAAATGATATTTATCAACAGCGTAATAACTTTGATATCGTCACCCAAATCAAACTAGCGCGCTATTTATCCCAATTTCCCGAATGGCGAGATGAATCACAACAAATGTTGAACCAGTTACAAGAAAATATCTATGAAACTGGACGTACAGCAGTGATTAGCTTACCCAAACAATGGGGATGGATGAGTTCAAATACCACAGCACAAGCACAGGCTTTAAGGTTATTTATCGCCAACCAAAGCAAACCCGAAGTCATTGATAAATTATTCCAAAGTCTGTTAGCACTACGACGGGATGGCACATGGCAAACTAACTATAATAATGCTCAAGCATTAACAGCATTAGTAGAATATAGCCAACTCCAACCTACACCCCCCAACTTTTTAGCCACCGTTCAACTAGCAGGTAAAAAATTAGGAGAAAACCGCTTTAATGGCTATGAAAATCCTAGTTTACAGTTAAATGTAGCAATGGATAAATTACCCCGTGGTCGTCATGATTTAACACTGCAAAAATCTGGTAATGGTAAACTACATTATTTAGTAGCTTACAGTTACCGTTTACCAGGAAACCAACCAGGAAGATTTAACGGTTTACGGGTGACAAAAGCTATTAGCAAAGTTGGAGAACGTCAGCCTTTACAAAAAACAGGAATTTACGCTTTTGATAAACCATTGAATGTAGACAGTGGACAAGTATTTGATATTGGTTTACAAATAATTGCAGATCATCCTGTAGATCATGTAGTCATTAAAGATCCATTACCAGCAGGATTAGAAGCCGTAGATCAGAGTTTTCAAACTGCAACAGCCGCCTTACAAGCACAGGCCGATAGTTGGGAACTTGGCTATAGAAATATCTACCGCGATCGCATTATCGCCTACGCCAACCACCTCGAACCAGGAGTTTACAGCCTGCACTACTTAGTCCGTTCTGTAACCCCCGGTACATTCCTTTGGCCTGGTGCGGAAGTACATTTACAATACGCACCGGAAGAATTTGGACGTTCAGCCAGTTCTACCCTGCAAATTGAATAAACTTGTTGTAGAAATCTTGAATATCATGTCCTGTTCATATCTGTAATCTAGCAAGTGTTGAACGGGATATGATATAATTGTATACGCTTATTTAGATTGGTAATTTTCTGACTCGAAAATAGCGATCGCTCACAGAAATAATCGCACCTGTGGCTAAATCCGACTCAAAGCGATTCAATACTTCTGCCAAACATTCATTGATGATTTCGTAACTTTCATTCCCCAACCTAAATAAAATTACACTGGGTAATGTAGCTTTAGTTACTGCTAATAAATAACCAAAATCCAAATCTACTGTTAACAAAATTCGCCCTTCAAACCGAGCTTTTACTAAAATATCATCATCTGCTCATCTTTCTAGACCTTCATCAACTAAATGTACCGCATCATAACCAGCAGATTTGAGCCAATTTACAGTACGTGGTGAGATACCCATGTCTGCTAAAAATTTCATCCAACTTGCTCACCAAGTATGGGAAAGACTTGTTCGTGTTGCTCCCCATGCAGCATACATCAATGATTGCTGAATATCTTCTGATTCCAAATATGGATAATCTTCTATAATTTCAGCCGCAGTTTTACCATTGGCAACCAAATTTAAAATTAGTGAAACTGGCACTCGCATTCCCCGAATACAAGCTTGTCCACCCATAATATGTGGTTCAAATGTAATGCGGTCAAATCCTAACATATATCTACTGCTCCTCAGTTCGCTATTTAGGTTAGCGGTCTAATAATTACCCTGTCTAGCCAAATTTTTAAACTTGGTAAATTGCGGATCAAATAGTAATTTGACTGTACCTGTCGGGCCGTTGCGGTGTTTAGCAACTATGACTTCTGCAATACCGCGATCGGGACTATCAGGATTATAATAATCATCTCGATATAGCATCATAACTAAATCCGCATCTTGTTCAATAGAACCCGATTCTCTTAAATCAGACAACATCGGACGCTTATTAGTACGTGCTTCCACCCCCCGACTTAGCTGGGATAAAGCAATCACCGGTACAGATAATTCCCGCGCCAAACCTTTGAGAGAACGGGTAATTTTGGATAATTCTTGCACACGATTATCACCTGCACCTTCCATCAATTGCAGGTAATCTATTAAAATTAAACCTAATTCTGTATTTTGTTCTGCTTGCAATCGTCGCGCCTGACTCCGCATTTCTGTAATAGTTATATTGGGAGTATCATCAATAAAAATGGGCATATCCTCAAGAATTTGAATAGCATGAGTTAATTGCTCCCATTGATTTTGACTAATCCTACCACTCCGCAAATAACTACTTTCAATTCTGGCTTCACTGGCTAATAAACGTTGTGCCAATTGTTCTCTAGACATTTCTAAGCTGAATATAGCTGTTGGTAGTCTTAAACTACTAGCTATATAGTGGGCTATATTCATAGAAAAACTAGTTTTTCCCATCGCTGGTCTACCAGCAATTATAATCAAATCAGAACGCTGAAAACCACCATTAACCACTGCATCTAAATCATAAAAGCCAGAAGAAATCCCCGGTAAAGCAATGCCTTGGTTACGTTCTTCAATGTCTTGAAAATTATTAATTAAAGCATCAGATATATGTATTAATCCCGACTGGGGTTTTTCTTGAGTAACACTAAATACTTTTTGTTCCGCTTGGTCTAGAACTATCGGTAATTCTGTTTCTGTCTGATAACCTAGTTGAACAACTTCATTACCAGCTTTAATTAATTGCCGTCGCAGGTATTTTTCGATCACCAACCCGGCTAAAGCATCAATATTCACTGCCGAAACTGTACGATCTACAAGGGTGGCTAGTTTATTTCTTCCACCGACTTTAGTCAGTAAATCATGGTCAGCTAACCAACTTGTGACTGCGAGTAAGTCTGTAGGTTTTCCCTGTTGGTGTAGACGAAGTGTAGCTTGATAGATGTCCTTATGGCTACTAATATAAAACATTTCTGGTTTGAGGCGATCGCTCACTCGACTAATCGCCTCTGGGTCTAGTAAAATACCCCCCAAAATCGCCTCTTCCGCTTCGATGTTTTGGGGTGGTAGGCTATTACTACCACGAGATTCAAAACTTAATTCTTCAGCCATAATCTATCTGTTGGGCATGGGGTAAGGGGCATGGGGCATTGGGCATTGGGCATTGGGCATTGGGCATCGGGCATTGGGCATTGGGCATTGGGCATTGGGCATTGGGGTAAATAATTTCTCCCTTGTCTCCCTTGCCTCCCTTGTCTCCCTTGCCTCCCTTGTCTCCCTTGTCTCCCCTGTCTCCCCTGTCTTCCCTGCTCCCCTGCTCCCCAGTCCCCACTCCCTAGTCTAACTAGCCACAACTTGAATATTGATTTGTGCTGTAACTTCAGAATGCAGTTTGATATCTGCTTTGTAAGTACCCAACTTACCAATATCAGGAATGCTAATACCACGACGGTCGATGTCTTGACCTGTTGCTGCTTGAATAGCATCAGCAACGTCTTGGGTGGTGACAGTACCAAAAATCGCTTCGTTTTCACCAACTTGTTTGGCAATTTGCAAGCTCTGAAGTTTTTCTAAAGCTGCTTTTTGTTCTTGTGCTTGTTGTTTGAGTTCTAATTGCCGTTGCCGTTCTAGTTCCCGACGGCGTTCTACTTGCTTGAGAATACCGGGAGTTACATGAGTTGCAAAACTCTGAGGAATCAGATAATTTCGCGCATAGCCAGGAGCTACTTCCACTAAATCGCCAGATTTTCCTAGCTTGCTGACATCCTTAGTTAAAACTAATTGTATACGTTTCGCCATTGTTTTCCGTTTTTCCTGTAAAATCTGATTAACTTGGGTTGCAGCCGGATAATCTACGTGAGCGTAGCTGTATCCCAACCAATACTATAATCCCAAAGCTTACAGATCCTAGCGAAAGGCGGGGGGCGATCGCAACTCCTATTTGCCAAAAATCTTAAAATTGGAAGGGGACAGGGGGGCAGGGGAGCAGGGGAGCAGAGGGGCAGGAGCAGAAAAACTTTTGAATTTTGAATTTTGAATTGATATGCCCAATGCCCAATGCCCAAAATTCTTTAATTTTGAATTTTGAATTTTGAATT
>JBODRP010000083.1:0-17909 GCA_050633005.1 Trichormus sp.
GGAGTAGCTTCGACCGTAATTATTCGCATCGATGACAGTGAACCTGATACCCCAAACACCCCCAATCCTGCACCGACGAATCTATTAAACCGTATAGTTAACGGTTTGCGGAAAAATGGTCAAGATAATGGTGAACCCAAAGCCTTGAGCCGCAATGACGAACCGAAACGATCTTTGGTAAGTAACGGTGTCAACCTTAGTAATGAATTCAAAATCAAACCAATTCAGGTAGTTTCTTTTAGTACCGCTACTCTGCTGTTAATAGCAGGTTGGAGTTTATTTTCATCAACACAGTCTCAGAATCAACAGCATTCACCAACCTCAACGCCCATCACGGCTGAAATGGGGACTGGGGGAGTCAGAGATTTGAAGAGTCAACCTTGATTATCAAACGTTGCTGAATTGAGAGATGATCCCAACTTGATCTAATTGCTTCACCGACTTGCCTCATGTCATTTTATACAAGGCAACTGCCATGAACACACAAAGCCACATCATTGGAAGGACTGTATTAGAACTCGATATTGGGCAATTAGCTGATGTCTGGAGTTTACAGGAAGACATGAGCAGCTTGCTTCAGCAGCAGGGTGTGCGGGAAATGGCACGGCTGTTTGACGAATTGGTGGGGGATGGGTCGGTGGTGCGGCTGGATCAGGTGGTGGTGGATATAGGCTCGATTGATAGCCGATTTTTAGCTGATGAATTTATACAGAGTTTGCTAGCTGCTTTACGGGAGACTTTAGGCGATCGCCTAACAGACCGATTGCTAGGTGAAGCGCCAGCCGAAACCGTTACCAAAAGCCGCCATGCTGCTGATTGGGAAGTGTTGCTCTACTTTCTGTCCTATGGTCGTTTACCTTGGTGGTGTCCCTATGAACACTGGCAGGAATGGTTATCGCGTTGGTCGGTTGCTATGCAAAATAATACTAATTGGCAAGCTCCATTGCGTGAATTACTGAAAAATAATTCAGCAGCACGGCAACGGCTAGTTGAGCAATTGCCAGAGAATTTCCGCCATGAGTTGATATTGCAGTTTGAGCCTTCTTGGTTAAATTGGCACACGCTGCTAGGGCAAGCTAGGCAATTAATGCAGGCTTTGGGATTGGCTGGCGATGGGGTGCGCTACTTAGAACGGCTGGCTTGGCTACTGCTATTTGCGGAAATTGGTGCAGATAACGCCCCAAATACACCTTTACCTGCGGCTAGTTGGATAAGTAATTGGTTAGCTCAACTTGTGGATATTTGGGAAAGGACTGCTGCACCATTAATTGTGCAAAATCAGCCTGTGAATGCTGAGGAAATTCCCAGCACTCAAGATAATTCCCAGTACCCATTACCCATTACCCAGTCCCTAGTAGATGCGATTGTTGCAGTAGTTGCTAGGGAAGAACAAGGGCTGTGGCTAGAGGAGCTTGACCAGGTGCTAACTAATGCCGTGTACAAAAATATTTCAAACCTAACCCCCAACCCCTTCCCTACAAGGGAAGGGGAGCAAGAATCAAAGCCTCTCTCCTTGCAGGGGAGAGGTTTGGAGAGGGGTTTCGAGAATAAGTCGCACATCGCGTTAAATACTACATCAGTAAATCTTGATGCAACGGACACCCCTGGAGCAGAACAAAACCAGTCACCGCAGCAGGAGGTGGAAATTGTCAATCCCCAGCCAAACAGCAGCGATGTAGAAAATCTCACACCAAGCCCTCGCTCAGATTGGGAAATATTGCTGTATTTTTTAGAGTCTGGTCGTTGGTTTGGGGAACAGCCTAGAGATGATTGGCAGGACTGGTTGCCCCGTTGGTTGGTTGCTATGCAAAATAATACTAATTGGCAAGCTCCATTGCGTGAATTACTGAAAAATAATTCAGCAGCACGGCAACGGCTAGTTGAGCAATTGCCAGAGAATTTCCGCCATGAGTTGATATTGCAGTTTGAGCCTTCTTGGTTAAATTGGCACACGCTGCTAGGGCAAGCTAGGCAATTAATGCAGGCTTTGGGATTGGCTGGCGATGGGGTGCGCTACTTAGAACGGCTGGCTTGGCTACTGCTATTTGCGGAAATTGGTGCAGATAACGCCCCAAATACACCTTTACCTGCGGCTAGTTGGATAAGTAATTGGTTAGCTCAACTTGTGGATATTTGGGAAAGGACTGCTGCACCATTAATTGTGCAAAATCAGCCTGTGAATGCTGAGGAAATTCCCAGCACTCAAGATAATTCCCAGTCCCTACACAGTGCAATTATTGCAGCAGTGACTAGCGGCGAACAGGATATTTGGCTGATGGCACTCGACCAAGTGCTAACTAATATATCTGAAAATTTGGCAGAAACTGACACCACTAATGCGGGACTTGAGCAGTTCAACCCACAATCGGTGGAAATTGTCAATCCCCAGCCAAACAGGAGCGATGTAGAAAATCTCACACAAAGCCCTCGCTCAGATTGGGAAATATTGCTGTATTTTTTAGAGTCTGGTCGTTGGTTTGGGGAACAGCCTAGAGATGATTGGCAGGACTGGTTGCCCCGTTGGTTGGTTGCTATGCAAAATAATACTAATTGGCAAGCTCCATTGCGTGAATTACTGAAAAATAATTCAGCAGCACGGCAACGGCTAGTTGAGCAATTGCCAGAGAATTTCCGCCATGAGTTGATATTGCAGTTTGAGCCTTCTTGGTTAAATTGGCACACGCTGCTAGGGCAAGCTAGGCAATTAATGCAGGCTTTGGGATTGGCTGGCGATGGGGTGCGCTACTTAGAAAGGCAAGCTTGGCTACTGCTATTTGAGGAAATTGGTGCAGATAACGCCCCATTAACACCTTTACCTGCGGCTAGATGGATAAGTAACTGGTTAGCTCAACTTGTGGATATTTGGGAAAGGACTGCTGCATCATTAATTGTGCAAAATCAGCCTGTGAATGCAGAGGAAATTCCCAGCACTCAAGATAATTCCCAGTACCCATTACCCATTACCCAGTCCCTAGTAGATGCGATTGTTGCAGTAGTTGCTAGGGAAGAACAAGGGCTGTGGCTAGAGGAGCTTGACCAGGTGCTAACTAATGCCGTGTACAAAAATATTTCAAACCTAACCCCCAACCCCTTCCCTACAAGGGAAGGGGAGCAAGAATCAAAGCCTCTCTCCTTGGAGGGGAGAGGTTTGGAGAGGGGTTTCGAGAATAAGTCGCACATCGAGTTAACTACTACATCAATAAATCTGAGTGCAACGGACACCGCTGGAGCAGGACAAGACCAGTCACGGCAGCAGGGGGCGGAATTTGTCAGTCAGCAGAGGTTGCCAGAAGCTGCGACAGAAAGCTTTGGGGCGGATTGGGAAGTATTACTGTATTTTTTACAATCTGGTCGCCTACCTGTAAGGGAAATTTCTGAGGACTGGCTAACTCTGTGGTCAACAGTGATACAAAATGAAACTGCTTGGCAACTTCCCCTGCGGCAATTACTCGCAACCAACCCAACAGCGCGGCGGCGACTGGTGGCGCAGTTTCCGTCAAGTTGGCGGCATCAGCTGCTATTGCAGTTACAGCCTGCTTGGACGAGTTGGTACAACTTGCTGGCACAGGCGAGACTGTTAATGCAGTCTTTGAGCCTGAGTAATGATTGCTTCAGTGAATTGGAAAATCTGGCTTGGGAACTGATGCTTACAGAAATCAATGCTGATGGTAGTTCACTCACTCCTTTACCTGGGGCAACTTGGACTCGTAACTGGCTCACCCAACTGGTGGAAAACTGGCGATGGGGGGCTGGGGGGCTGGGGGCTGGGGAGCAGGGGAGCAGGGGAGTAGGGGGGGAAAGTGATGAGTTGGCTGGTGATGTCAATCTCAATCAAATTGCTTGGGAACGATTACGCACTAGTATTGATGGGGTATCTCGTAGCCAAAGAGGCTTGTGGTTAAATGCCTATAACCAAGTGCTAAATGTGACGACTAAAGGGCAACAAGTGGGTATGCCTCAACTACCACAAACCCCCCCAGAAACAGATTGGCAAGTGTTGCTGTACTTTTTAGAATCGGGCAGATTACCTGAGGAGGAAGCATCAACAACTTGGCAAGCTTGGTTACAACGCTGGGAAACCAAGAGCGAAACAGAAACCGCACAGCAAATACCTCTGCGGCAATTACTGAAAAACAATGTAGCAGCAAGGCAAAGATTTATTACTCAATTCCCAGAAGCCTTGCGCCATCAATTAGTATTGCAATTACAACCTGCTTGGACAAATTGGTATACCTTACTAGGGCAAGCTAAACAAATAATGCTGTCTAGTAGCCTGAGTAATAGCAGCTGCCAGGAATTAGAAACCCTGGCTTGGGAATTACTCCTTAGAGAAATCAGTGCAGATAATTCTGCGCTTAATCCCCTACCAGTCAACCGTTGGATGCGTCACTGGCTCACTCTACTGGTGGAAAGTTGGCGCAGGGGAGTAGGGGAGCAGGGGGGCTGGGGAGTAGGGGAGCAGGGGTGCAGGGGAGATGGGGAGGAGGAAATAGGGAAACGGAACCTGCGCCTAGACCTGCGTCAGCTTATCACGACGTTACCAATTACGGAAACAACTCTTTGGCTCAATGCTCTAGAGCTTGTAGTAACTGCGACATCACCAGATGAGGGCAATACGCCGCCATCTATTCCCCCAGACACAAAGACGACTACACCCACAGAAGAACCAACCCCACTACAGCAGCCATCGGCAAAACAGGTAGAACGCGGTACTCCAGAAATTACCAATCCCTTGAGCATACCCCCCAGAAGGGCTAGAGGTTCAACTTTATCGACAGAAGAAGAAAGGGCGGGGGTTTATGTCAACATAGCCGGAATTGTGCTGTTGCATCCGTTTTTAACTTTCTATCTGGATGCTGTGGGGCTATTAGAAGGGGAATCATTCCGGGATGAATTGGCACAGCAAACAGCAATTTACCTGTTGTATTATTTAGCTACCAAGCAAACCGATGCACCGGAATACGAACTTGTATTACCCAAACTGCTTTGTGGCTGGCCATTAAATGAGCCTGTTTCCCGTGGCTTAGATTTACCTACAATTGCCCTCACTGAAGGCGAAAACCTGTTACAAACTGTGATTAATTACTGGGAAGTTCTCAAAAGCACCAGCAGGGATGGACTGCGAGAGGGATTTTTGCAGCGTGCAGGGAAGCTTACCCACGGTGATGGTAACTGGAAGCTTCAGGTAGAGCAACAGGCGATCGATATTTTGCTGAGTCGCTTACCTTGGGGACTGAGTATGGTGAAGTTGCCGTGGATGGAGGAGATTTTGATTGTGGAATGGCATTAGCTTCATCAAAATGAACTCACCACTACTTTTATGTTGAGGGAAAATCTATGAAAACCAACGAGAACCAAAAAACCACTTCTCATCAGCCAGGGACACAAAAGCCTTTTTTCGGTGCAAGGCATGAACATACGTTCTTCTCGAGCCAAAGGGAAGAGTATACACCTTTTTTCCAACCCCAGGCGGACTCGCCATCAGCGATTCATATGATGGGAGCGAAAGCCTTGCAGAAGCAAACAGCACAAAACAACGTTATTCAAAGAATGAGTGCTAACCAATACGGAGCAGTAAGGCAATGGCATCAATCTAAGGGCTTGAGCGTTTGGGATTACGGTTATAATCCAAATTCAGATCTAATTATATATTTAGCAGAGGTACCAGCAGTAGGAACTGTTGAGATTCATGTCCATTTAGCCCACATAAAGAATGGTCGTGTGACAGGTTCAAATATTCGACTAAGGAATGAAGCGCAAGCTGGAAGTATCGATATTACAGCAAGTGAAATTCAAGCGACAGTTCTTAAATTTTGGTTTCCTGATATCAACCGACTACAAGAAAGGCAAGGGAGTGACCATCTGTAGTGCGTGTGATCGCCTGGTATTATAGCGTGCGTTAACGAAGAAACGCTCCGAACCAATAATCAGGTGCGTCCAGAAAAGCACCTAATAATTCGAGACGAGAAGCTTCAGATTGAGCAACAGGCGATCGATATTTTGCTGAGTTGCTTACCTTGGGGAGAGAGCAAGGTGAAGTTGTCTTGGATGGAAGAGATTTTGATTGTGGAATGGCATTAGCTTCATCAACGTTAACTCACCACTACTTTTATGTTGAGGGAAAATCAATGAAAACCAACGAGAACCAAAAAACCACTTCTCATCAGCCAGGGACACAAAAGCCTTTTTTTGGATCATCGCCAGAACATACCTTCTTCTCGACCCAAAGGGCAGGGTCTACACCTTTTTTCCAAGCCAAGGCTGACTTGCCATTAGCGATACAAGCTAAATCTGCGACATCCGACGCTGAGGGTATAAGCGAGGAAGAGGTGCAACGGATGCCTGCGTTTGAAAGCGAAGTTAGCACGAATGGGGAGGTGCAGAGAAAGCAGATTAATTCCCCGCAACATTCATCAGCACAACCGATACAAGCAAAATTGACGATTGGGGAGCCAGGGGACAAGTACGAACAGGAAGCGGATCGGGTGGCATCCTTGGTGGTAGAACAGATTAATGCACCAGCACCCACCCAGTCAACACCAGGGCTGTCCGTACAGCGACAGGAAGAGAATAAAGAGGAATTGCAGTCGAAACCGGAGATGACCGCACAGCTAAGTGAGGAAGAAAAGCCAGAAGAAATGCAGACTCTTCATGTTATTCGCTCACTGCAACACCTAGAAGAAAAGCCAGAGTCACATCAAGCAAAGTCTTTGAATCAGCAAGGCGAAGCGATAGGGGGCGGAGAAGCTTCAACCGATTTGGCATCTGTGATAGAAAGTGCCAGAGGTGGAGGGCAGCCCTTAGATGCAGGTCTGCAACGGTCAATGGGGCAAGCGATGGGGGCGGATTTTAGTGGGGTAAGGGTGCATACTGATGCACAGGCTGACCAATTAAATCGTTCGATACAGGCAAAGGCGTTTACAACGGGGCAGGATGTGTTCTTTCGGCAGGGGACATATGAACCGGGAAGCCGAGGGGGACAGTCGTTGATAGCCCATGAGTTGACCCATGTGGTGCAGCAAAATAGGGGGGTAGAGCAGGCGAACGGAACGAATGCAGGGAATCAAATGAGCAGAAGCTATGAAAAGTCATCAGTCGGCTCAGGAGTGATACAGAGGATAAGGAAAGCCAGACAATGGGAGCTTATAAGAGTTGTCGGTTACAGTAGATGGCAAGACAGAAAGGTAACAGGTAGATCTGGAGAAAATCCGGCCTACAATCAATCATTAGTAAAGTCGGTCTACATAGGAGCGAAGCGGGGGGATGCCAGGGGAGCTGGTCAATTCTACAATGCAGTGGAAGCGGCAAGGGAGCAACTTGGAGGATTGCGCTCGCCATGGAGTTGTGCAGAAGTCAATGCAGTTGCCCAATTAATCCGAGAGGGAGAGGATGTGCAAGGAATAACACTAGGGAGGCCCTACGGAGAGGATGGTAAGGATGTATATTATTGCGCGGCCTGTGATGAATGGATGAGTCGGCTGGGGATCTACCGCAGGTAGCGACTGTGATTTTATCCAGCGTTAAAGACTGTCGTGCGGTAACCCAACTAGAAGAGAGCGTGCGTACGCTGATAATGTTGGGTGCGTTAACGAAATGCGATCACCCCGTATGTAAAGCGATCGCGATTCTTGTAGGGTGCGTGAACGAAGTGCGATCGCCCCGTATGAAATGCGATCGCATCCCAAAAAATCAACTATACCCTGAACCCCACCCTTAACCCATAGCCACCAGCGCCGGACATACATCTCAATGCGGAACTCATCCGCACCCTGCTCATAAAGCCGAGAAACCAAGTCCTGCATCCGTGCAACGGTTTTCAACGCTATCCCTAACCCCATTGGAGAGAAGAAATACCCCAGGAAATCAAACCCCCGTGCAATCCGTCCTATAAACGTCTTATCGGGGTGTTTATCCACCAGTAGCGCATTCATCACCTCATTCACCGCCTTAATTGCCCGCCGCAACTTCCACCGCGTCGGCGCTAGGATGACCCAATCATCCATATAACGGACGTAAAAACAGCCCAATTCAGCCATTTTAAGTAGTCATGCAAAATTAAATATATATTTGTCATTGCGAGTGGAGCGTCCCGAAGGGAAGCGAAACGAAGCAATCGCAAGGGTTTGGAGATTGCTTCGCTACATTTCATTTCGCTCGCAATGACACAAATAATTTTGCGTAAGCACTTATCATCCAACGGCTTCAGGAACAAAGCACCCATCAAAGGCGACAGGGGACAACCCAAGGAGATCCCCTGGGTAATATCAATAAACTTACCCCCATCGGACAAATACGGCCGTAAATATCCCCAAAGCAACGCCAAAACCGCCTCATCTTGCACATAACGTCCAACAATCTCCATCAAAATCTGATGATTAATACTGGCATAATAGCCTTTGACATCCGTCCGAAACACGAATTCATGTTGCGGCAAATTCCGCGCCACCTCCCGCACCGCCGCCTTCATTCCCCCAGTCCCCGCCAAATGAAAACACCGGGGCGAAAGATGGGGTTGCAGGTGTTCGGTTAAAACAATCGCCATAGCCTTCAACACCAAAGCACCCAAAGATGACCAATACTCCACCCGCTCATCTTCACCCCAAAACAATCGTAATTCCCGAAACTGATAGCTTCCTGCCCGTAATAGCTGCTGTATACGTAATTTTTTCTCCTGCCACCACCGCCGCACCTGCCAAACATCCGAATTAAAATGATGGTGGGCGCGTTTCTCACACATCCTTTGCAACGCCTGTTCTAAAACCTCATCCGACGCAATGCGATCAATTAACTTCATCCGATTGCCATCTGCGATATAAGAGATATTGTAGCGATCGCACTAGTGACAAGGAGCGGAGGAAGTGCGATCTTAAAACTTGGTCAATGGTTTTAAGGTACAGGCTACCATACATACAAAGTGCGTTGGCGCAGCCCGCCGTAGGCATCGCTCTTGTAGGGTGAGTTAAATTAAAATACGACACCATGTTGAGATTGTTTTGACTTTTGGGCGATCGCCGATTTGAACATTAAACCTGCTCTGGATCGATACCCATTTCCCGTAACTTTGCTGCTAAACAATTCACCCTTGTTTCCGCTTCCTCAGTGCGATCGGGGTTCTTGTAGTGCGATCGCCTTTGGTGTTGCTTATATGAAAAGTTAAGTGATCGCATTCTTGAAAAAACTAGGCGATCGCCGTCTGACTGAAAATGCCTAGAAGCTAGGCTTGTTTTCGCTAGATATCCTTCAGACGCTACAATAAAATCAACTTTTTTATCGGGAGGTGCTTTGCCTGAAGGAACCCGTAGATGATGCAGCCATTGCTGAACTTTACGAAGCCATTGGTAATCTTGTCATCCGATTTCCACTACTTCACTGTCAAGAATGTGCCAGCACACTCAAAAGATGGCTCAAACAACGCGGAGTACCGGGAAAACTGTGGCGAATATCCACCCGATACGACAATGAAGATTTTATCCTCAGCGATCGCCAAGAACAACAGGGCTGCTTTGAAAGCATTACTGAAAATGGTGTTCACTATGGTGTTGAAGTTTATGGAAAAATCTTTGACAACCTTTCAAGACTTGGACTTACACCTGAAAATTGGGTTAAAGATTTTACCTCCCTCTCCAATGAATTTGAAGTAGAAGTGATTGAAGAATTTTAAAGAAGCGATCGATGGAGCAAAGAATGAGTACATTATTTGAGCTATTGGAAAAAATCAAAAGCAACCCAGGACTATATATAGGAACTGCTTCCATTACAAATTTGCGAATGTTTATACTTGGTTATCGCTTTGCGCGATCCCAAGCAGGTATTACCAATACTGAAGCCGAAAGTGACTTTTACAAAAACTTTCAACCCTGGTTGCAAAATCGCTTATCAATCCGTACTGTTAACGCTTGGGACAAAATTATTTTGCTCACCTGTATTGATGAGAAAGCAGGGTTTGATTATTTCTTTCAACTTTTGGATGAGTTTATTCACCGAGACAAAAGCCAAGATATCGATCCAATGTTAGCTGCATCAACCGTACAAAATACCGACAAAGTGGCATGAAGTGCGATCGCAGTGCGATCGCCTGATCTTGTAGGGTGCGTTAACTTAAAGTACGGCACCTTCATTGTGTTAACTCCGGTGCCGTACTCTCGCTGCTAACACACCCTACGCGGGATATTAAGGAAACTGCGAAGTTTGCTCATGTAATGCGATCGCCCCTATGGTAAAGCGATCAATCTAATTTTTTACTACCCTTACACAGATGCGAGAAAGATGGGGTTGCAGGTGTTGGGTTAAAACAATCGCCATCGCCTTCAACACCAAAGCTTCCATTGATGACCAATACTCCACCCGCTCATCTTCACCCCAAAACAATCGTAATTCCCGAAACTGATAGCTTCCTGCCCGTAATAGCTGCTGTATACGTAATTTTTTCTCCTGCCACCACCGCCGCACCTGCCAAACATCCGAATTAAAATGATGGTGGGCGCGTTTCTCACACATCCTTTGCAACGCCTGTTCTAAAACCTCATCCGACGCAATGCGATCGATTAACTTCATCCGATTGCCATCTGCGATATAAGAGATATTGTAGTGCGATCGCTCTTGTTAATTTCCGGCACCGTACACTCGCTGCTAACGCACCCTACGTAGATTTCCGTAGATGGGTGGATGATTTTTTGTAGTGAGAACGCCTCCGGCAGGCGGTTACGCCATCACTTTGTTGATGATCGGATGAAATGCGATCGCTACACATGGTCTATAGTTTTAACGGGTGAAGATTCCGGTGCGTGACGCTGTTGCTAACAGCACCCTACGAGAGAGTCTGAGAGATCCGCTAAAATAAATAATGCTGTCATGAGGTGCGAAGCTATGAACATTCAAGAACTAGAGCAACAACTCCTCAGCCTCGATTTAGCTCAAAGGATTCGCATTCTCCAACTTTTGGCTCAAAGCCTGACAGTACCAAGAGTATCACAGCCATCCCCATCACCGGATGAACTTAGTTTAACCCGCGATGGCGAACCGCCCGCCGGAGGCGATCGCACTCCTCAGCATCCTCTACGTAGCATCCCCATCACAATCCCTCCAGATTTTGACGAACCCATGTCTGAATTATGGGATGCTTTGGAACAATGATTTTACTCGATACTCACGTTTGGCTTTGGTGGCTTCATACCCCAGAACAGCTTTCCGAACGTAACCGTACCCGGTTAACCATAGGCGAAAATCAAAACGCCGTTTTGGTTTCTGCCATTTCTGTTTGGGAAATCGCAGTCAAACATAGTGGAGGAAAACTACCACTCCCCCTTTCCCTCAATGAATGGTTTGCACTTGCCAAAACTCGACCCGGAATTATCATAGAACCACTCGATCCATTGGATGCGCTCGCTAGCACTCAATTACCCGGTGACTTCCACAAAGATCCTGCTGATCGCATTATTGTTGCCATCGCCTACCGTCGCAATATAGAACTCATGACCTGCGATCAAAAAATCCTCAACTATCCACACGTCAAAACAATTTGGTAAGTGCAAACAGTTACACACCCCCTTTACACCGTGTGATCGCCTCCGGCGGGCGGATACGCCATCACTTTGTTGATTATCGGATGAAATGCGATCGCTACACATGGTCAATGATTTTCAGGTACAGCACCTAACCAATCATAAAGTGCGATCGCTCACAGGTACGACCATTACTTGGCAATGAAGAAGTGCCATCGCTACCAATTTAATGAGCATTTTTGACAGTTGTAAACTGGCATCTAGAAAAACTTAATTTAATGCGATCGCTTCCCTCTATTCCCATAATTTGTAAACTGTAGTAGCCGAAATTTATAAGTTTTGTTTACTGCTGTAGCTATTATATGAGCAATGAGAGGAATAGAGAAACTAAAATGTATATTTATGTTGCAGACGTTGTTTCTGTTACCTGGAATAAAGACAGAGCCGAGACTTTAAAGCGTCTGCGTGGTAAAAAGTCCCGACAGCAATTGGTAGATGAGATTGCCGCTAAGGGTGGGGAATGCTCTCACCAAAACCTGAAAAAATTAGAGTACGCCGAATCTGAAAGTGTTTCTATTAAAGTATTAGAGGCTATTTGCTTGGCTTTGGGTATTTCCTTAAAGGATTTTCTTAGCACGGTGGAAGTGACTGAATAAAGTTTTCCATATATATATTGATTATTGGTTACTATAGTAGCTAAAATAAACCTGAAATTAAAAAGGCGATCGCATTTCTCTTGCCGGAGGGCGATCGCCTTTTGTTCAACCCCGTTAATGAGGTTACTCAAATGATTGTACAAGATGACTTTAGTAACTCAGCCGAGGCTGAATCAGAGTTTGAGGAATATATTGACCAGCTTGCTGACCCAGTAGCACCAGAAATTGAAATTGACTCAGTACCAGATGACTTAGGTGAACTGTATCGGGTCTGGAATGGTTCTCAACTTCTCGGAACTTTCTCCCAAAATCTAGAGGGAAAATGGGTAGCGCAACCCTGTAATACCGATGATAGGCCATGTTGTGATACTCCTTTAGCAGCACAAATAATCATCATCGCTGTGAATGGCTTACTAGTAGCCGACGCAGCATAACACACAAAGCATTTATCCCATCACTTGGAGAGGTGAATGGAATCACCTCTCTTTCTTGTATGCTTTGTCAAGTTCACTGTCCAAAAATGCGTTGACTCTTTGGGAGCAATCCTCTCGCAAAGCAGCAACTCTCACTACCTTCCAGCGCATAATTTCTTCTCCACATTCATCAAGCAGCTTGATTGCCCACTTGATCCGGCGCATTTGAAATTCTTCTACCGTTTCAACTACTGATTCCAAATAAGCCTGTGTTAAAGGCATTTGGTCGAGGTGTTTTTCTAGTAATGCAAGTAAACCGATAGTTTTTCCTACTCTACTAATAGAAATTCTCTCTGGTATATCTGCGTTAAGTAGCGATCGCACTGCATCTTGAACCTGAGTGAGAATTTGCTGATCTCGCTCATGCCAATCAACTCTCACAACGGAAGGAACAGCAACTTGTAAAGCGGGTGAGTTTTGATTGAGCCATTCTCTATCATTTCTGTATAGCCAAATATAGGTTGCTGCTGCTAGTTTTCTCAGAGTTGTCTTTGAAGCTTCAGGGTTCTGTACTTGTAAAGCCATCCAATTTTGCCTGTGTTTCAATTTGAGTTCAGTTGCAAAATTGGGATCTATTTCTGGTACTTCCTGTAACCCTACAGAGTCATTTTCTGTTCTAGTCTGCCAATAGCTTGTCAGTTTCAGACGAGATACATAACGTTTGATAGTTCTGGCATCAACATTTAATCTTCTGGCTGTCTCCCGCAAACCCAACTTTTCAAATTCCACCAATTCTTTCAGCTTTTGCTCCCATAGCTCACCGAAAGCCTTGACTTTACCAATGCGAACTTTGTCTTCATCCGTTTCATCAGGCCCAGTCCGACAATAAATCATTCCACAAGAACAAAAAAAAGTACCTACAGGCTTTTTTGTATCGCAGCATAAAGTAATGACTAAACTGGTAATCACTGGTTGGAGGTAATGCTCTGCGGCAGCATTGAGACACAACCAAGGAGATTCGCCAAAAGGCTTGTATTCAGTTTCTTGCTTAAAAAATTCTTCTACTGATGTTTTCAAAAAACTGATTATCAGTAGATGTCTAAGAGGATGGAAAGATTTCCTATGCTTTCTGACAATGCTAGTAACCCAGTTGCTTGAATCATTATGATTTACCATTGAATCAACGGCACTGAGCATTTCTCGACCATAAAAAAACAAAAAATTATCTAGTAGTTTTTTCTGGTAAATTCGACCAGTTGCAGTTGCAAGACCCTGCTCAATCATCAGATTAGTGTACTGTTTACGAAACCACTGTGGTTCTTGGCAAGGTATTTCACTATTGAGTAACCACCAAAAGTCTTTGGCCAATAGCAGTAATTTGTTCAGCGTGTCAGTGCTAAAAATACTTTGTTTTTTACTACTAGAACAGTTTTCTGTACTAGCTGCATAATATTCATGCTTATTAAAACCGTGTAAGGTAACTAGACTATCTTGTAAAACTTCACCATGAAATGGACAAATTAAAACCCCTGGTATTTGATGGATGCGATGCCAGTAAGGTTCGCCATAATTTTTTAAGTCTTCTTCCCAGCAAGTTGGACAAAACCGAAAATATTTTGGCATAGTAATTGAGCTTGCCATAATTCCGGCTCGTGTATGAATATCTCCCCCATAATCTCCTTTCATAGATTCTATAACCTGACTAGACCTGTTTGCAGGCAAAAAAGGGCTATATAAAGGGTAGAGAGTATGTTTATATATCAAGTCTTCAACTTGGTAATTTGAGATAAATTGTAGGTTTTGAATTAAATTATTAAGATTCGATGGTAAATCCACAGTTGCTATAGTAGTTTGTGAATTAAATAACTCTTGAAGTGTAATTTTTGGACTCGTATTACCACTTCTAATGTGATAACGAGCAATAACACTATATAAAATTTCATCTGGATAAGGTTGAGGAAAAAAACTCACCATATAGTTGTTAAAAATGACCAAATCATTTAGCAGATTTTGATTAATTTGAATTAGATAACCAGCAATTAATGATTGCCCATGAAAAGTAAGCCGTTTAGATACTGACAAGCCAAACGGTGGGATTAGTTACTCATAACCCCTACAAAATGACTGTTTAGGCATTACACAATACCTATATTATCTAACCAGATCAGGCATTACACAATACCTAAACTGTTGGAAAAAATTTTAATGTTTAACTTCAGTGCTGAATATGTTTACTATGATTGGGAGGAATCTAAAAACTAGACGGCAATGGGTAAGAAAGGGCAAAAAGGTCAAAAAGACGTACCAGAACTGTACGATGAGGTGAAGAAACGAGTTAACCTAGCCCTAACTCCTACCGGGATTGATGGATTAGATGCGATCGCCGACAGCATGGATTTAAGTCGCTCTGAGTTGGTGGAGAGAATCGGCAGAAAGCTGATTTCAGTCAATGTGAGTTCTCTGACCCAGGAGGATCAGCAAGCCATAAAAAAGCCCTAACCGAACTGATTGCTCTTTACCGTGAGCGATTGAGTGGTCAGGGTTTGTCTGTTGATGATAGTCAAGATTTGGGCGATCGGCAATTAAAATTACAAAACCAGATTGAGCAGTGGGAAATAATAATCGCAAAAATGTCTTTATGAGGCAATATTAGACAGGGCTAGTTTTGTATGTACTTAAAACTTATGGTTCTTCGGTTCTTTTTATGGTTAAGCATTAAAATCACAGTTTCATAGAAAGGTTCAAAAACTTAAAACCCATTCACAGCAATAAATACAGGCTGTCTTAAAGTTTTATTTATTATTCTGTTCCATAAAAGTTCCTGAAGAGCCAAACTTATTTGTATTCAAAGTAAATAATGCCTAATGGCACCTGGAGAGTAAAACACTTACTGTCATGTTTCCATTTAGACTGGAATATATATTGCTCAACGCCTAACGACATCTAATGTTAAAGCACATGACTGGGTTTAAGATAGCTGTTTGTCCGAAGTCCTGCTCAACGCCTAACGACATCTAATGTTAAAGCACAATCTGGAATCGAACGTTTACGCTCACGCGCACACCTCTGCTCAACGCCTAACGACATCTAATGTTAAAGCACAGATAGCAGCCTAGATTCAAACTCCGCCAATCCGGCCTGCTCAACGCCTAACGACATCTAATGTTAAAGCACACCTTGATATGCCAGCGTGGAATGAAAATAGCGATCGCTGCTCAACGCCTAACGACATCTAATGTTAAAGCACACCTGTATGGCAGGGGGGGTATAAGAAACTGCGGTAGACTGCTCAACGCCTAACGACATCTAATGTTAAAGCACTAAAGCCCCGCCTCTTTAGAGCGGGGTATGCTTACTGCTCAACGCCTAACGACATCTAATGTTAAAGCACGGCGATTATCAAACCTATTGACTGGCCAACGCTCTATAGCAATTTTACAGGCACCTTCCAATTAGGATTAGTCAAGTTGCAAAAATTAATAGCTATTCATAGCAAAAGCAAAGTTGCTAAAGCTATAACCCTTATTTTAAAGGTTTTACAGGAATTTACAAGCACATTGAAAGTATATGAAATCCCTAAAATGCTTGTGAAACAAGAAGACAAGATTATTTCGTGTGGCATTTCCATTTCCCAAGCAAAGGTGCTTGCAAAAGTAAATAATGCCCTCTAACCCTGTTCTGTCACTTCCGAAAAAAATAATCGTAGTGAAACACTGGAACTTTTATCTCATCAAGCTTTGAGCTTTTCTTTTCTAATAGAAACTAAAATTTGTAGCCAAAAACTGAAAATTAAAGCTCCGAAAGGCTTTCAGCGATTGGGTTTTCCCAGTTTGACACAAGCGTCCGAGGAAAGCGATCGCATTCTCAATGGATGTAAAGAAACATTTCTGTTTCTTAGAAGAGGGCTAATCACTTTGAATTGAAGTCCAAGATAATTCAGGTGGTTGAAATACTTGACATTCCTGAATCTCGTAGCATAGCCATCGTGTTCCCCGCGAGCCTACATGGTCTACCCAGTAAGGTAAAGTTAGTAACCCATATTCATCTCGAATTAACCACAGCATTGATTCTGCATGGTAATTTTCAGGTAAAAGGGTAACATCATTAACTAAATCCCTACTTTCGCCTAAACATAATCCACCAAACCTATTAATAGAAGCCGGGTTATTCAATGCCTCTGCTAAACGTTCCACTAAATTTGGTTGAGCTTTATCTCCTCCAGCATCCACCCAGACTACAAATTTTATATTAGTTAGTAACTCCTGATAATCAGGTTTATTATTTTTAGAGTCATGAATATTCTTGGTTTTAAATCGGTGAACAGTGCGAATAACAGTTGACTTTTCTGGTTTAGATAGAAGTGCGATCGCCAGCTTAACGCCGCAGTGTTTGTATCTATCCACTTCCCCGATAAGAGACAGTAACATTCCATATACTGTCGATGGTGGTGGTACGGGGTAAGTTTCGATATATTCCCTAGCACGAGATTTGCGAAAGCAAGCTATGGGAACTTCAACTCTCAAGGCTAACCTTGCCATTTCATAAACGCTTCCTTGATAACATCAAATCTTTAGCTATAACTTTCTTTAAATTTTGTACTGTTTCCTTGACTCCGGGAAAAACCTTTACACCCAAGTTTTCCAAACCTACATCCCTGAAATACTCAGAAATAGCACCACCAATCCATAATTCTTTTGGGTTAATATCTCCTGCATTTACACGTCTGACTAATTCAGGTACTGAAATATTTCCATATTCATCCTGTTGAAAGCAATAGAGAAACCTTGGTGAAAAATCATGTGTCCAGCGTAACACAATACTATCAGGTGAAAAATCAAATAAAAATCGAGCATGATTTCCCGCTACTTCACCAATTGAAGTTAAACCATCTAATACTGCGTGAACACGAAATTGTTTTTGTAGATATGTGGGAGTTATTGCAAAGCCGTATTGATAACGTGTAGCGTGAACTTCTGTGCTATATAGAGAATTTCTCCCTTTTTCACCACTAGCTGCATTAAAAGTAATATCCCCAAAAAAAGGAAGAGTTGATACTGCTCGATTAACTTCTAAAGCTCCTCGTCTTTCAGTTTTTGTACCAGGTATTTTCTTAGTTTTAACTTTTGCTTTTTTGGATTTAGATTTTTGAGATACTTTATTTAAGGCTTCTGTATTGTCCTCAACCGTTGAATTTTGTGATTCACTATTTTCACCGTCTTCGCTTTGCTGTGTCTGCTCTGAAACTTCTATTCTCGCAGCCTCTGTTTTCATAAATCCTAGTACATCATCATCAATAAAATTAATTTTATCGAAATTAGGATTTTGCCATCTATGGTCAT
>JBODRP010000084.1:0-17657 GCA_050633005.1 Trichormus sp.
CGCAGATATTTACAAAGATTAGATTCTACGTCAGGGAGAAGTAAATATTATCGGAGAGTCGAAAAATTACCGTGCTTAGAATTTGCTGTTAGCTATAAAAGTCAAGTTTACTTAGCAGAAACTTTAGGTATGTTCAGTTTTCTTGACCCTAGTTTACCTTTACTAGCTGAAGAATTTTCCGAACAGGTAGATGAAGATAATCATCGTGTATTTTTGTATGTTGATTATCTCGTACCAGAATCAAGTCCCTTACAAGATGCAGTGGACGAAATTCAAAGTGAACTACAGTTACTTTGGAAATCACAAGAAATTCCTCCTATACTTTTGACTTATTACAGCGCGCATCTGAACTTAAAAAAAGAGTGTGCTGTTTACCCTGTTTGTATTTATTTTATGGAAAGAGCTAAATATTTATGTGCTTACGGTACTACCCCAACAGGCGAAATTAATTGGTACAAATATCGCTTAGATAGAATAATCTCTCAACATATAGAAACCCTAGATTGGCAAGACCCCCGTGTTCCACAATTATTAAGACAACAATATAGTCATAACAAATTACCAACCCCAAAAACTGTAAATACTAAGTTAAAAGAAGTTTGGGGATGTGATTTTTACAAAGACAAAGAGTTAATGATATTGCGCTTTGAGCGCGATTTTCACAACCGCTTTATCCAAGGTATTAGTATTCATGATGCTTTTAAAATGATTGATTACCAAATGGTTGCTAGATTAATTAAACAAAATACTCCAAATGCAAAACATCAAAAGGCTATTTTAGAAATTCTCGAATCTCGTCCAAGCACCGATGCTTATTACCAAGTCGATTATCGAGTTAACGACTATTATGTACTACGATGGTTGCGTGCTTTAGCTTCTAAAGTTGAAGTATTACTTCCTTTAAATTTACGCCAAGAGATGGCAGAGGAAAGCCAAAATATTTGGAATTTGTATAACTAAACTAGAGTTGCAGAAACTGCACGAATAGTAAATGGTGAAATTTTGGCGATCGCATAGCATATTTGCACAAAAATAACATTTTATACCAAATGTCGGGGTCAAAATAAACCAAAGTTGAGTGCTGCGTCTAGATTAGCTGTAGTGAAAATATTTCAGCTAGTGTGACCCATACTGATTTAGCTTTGCCGTTGTATATATGAGATTTGCATATATGAGCCTAAAAAACAAGGGGGTATTTGGATTCTGTAGGTAGAAATTGGGACAACAGAAGAGTGACTGTAAGTAAGCTCGAAACAATACTACCTATAACCCTTGCATAAAACAGCATAGCCAAACCTATTGGACAATAACAGCTTGAGAAATCATAACAGACAAGCTGGTTAACAACTTTGTCAACCAATGAGGTTTTCAAAATTTATGAATATCAAAACTATGCTGTCGGCTCGGTTTTTGTTAATGCTGAGTCTTACTGTTCCGACTATGATGTTGTCTACAATAGCAGGAGTTAAAGCCCAAGAAGCTACACCAGGCCAAGTTAACCTCCGTCAAAAACAACCCTTTATTCAAGATACTTTCCGGCGCGATACTTTATTAGATTTACATAAATCACCCGTGTTTAGTAACGATGGCGGTACAGGCAAAGAAGCCTCCGATAAAGGCAAAGATGCGTCTGATAAAGGTTCTGATAACAAAGAAGCCTGTGATAATCCCTGCGGTGGTTATTTCAATTCTAAAGACCCCGTGATTTTACCAGCAGATAGATTACTTCTGCCTGCTCAATTACAAAACATTCGCTCTAAGTCCTTGCTTAAAGGCAGCAACGCGATTTTCTAATTTAGGGGTGTAGGGGTGTAGGGGTGTAAGGGTGTAGGGGAAAATTCTACCCAGTTACCAATGCCCAATGCCCAATGCCCAATGCCCAATGCCCCATGCCCATCTCAAGAATAATTCAAGACTATGGATTTAATCATTGTAGGCGATCGCAGCGATCGCTTTTCTACGGAAGTTCTCGATTTAGTGCAGCAAGCTGGCTACACGGCTGATATTTTCGATGTTTGTGATGCGGCGCGTTTATTCTCTATTGGGATGGAAGATGGGCAAGTCTTCGTCACCCCTGACATCCCAATTTTATTGAGGATTCAACCACCATCTACTATCAGAACTAGTTTCAATGATTCATTTATTTATGGTGAATGTTTATCAACTTTATGGGCAGTAGCCACACTCAATAAATCACCTGTAATTAATCGTCCCACACCTCATAGTATTTGGGGTAAAACCTCATATTCTTCTGTATTAACGGCGGTGCGGGCAGGTTCTCAAGAAAAGGATATAGAAATATTTTCCTCCCAGATTTTACCGCCACACATTCCCCAAATTAACAAACAATGGTACATCCAAGATTTAGTTACCTATAACACCACAGCTTACCCTAACATTCCCCAAGGATCAGGGCCTTATCGGGGACGTTGGGCAGATATTGATCCTGGTTATGAAATTGTTGTCGTATTAGAAGACAAAGCTTGGCGTTCTACTACCGTTCCCCTGGAACATTTAGCATTAGAACAACAAAGTATTGACTTAATTAGAAACTTAGATTTAACATTCGCTGCTATCACGTGGAGCATTTCTGAAAACTTAGAAACTGCAACTATTGCGCGTATTGATTCCTTCCCTTTAATGGAACAAATTCAATTTGTTTGGACTGCTCTTGCTCCTGCACTTTTGGAGGTTTTATTCTCATGATTTACGCCATTGGTATTGACTCAGACCGCACTTTTCGTCATTTCATCCGTCAAACTCATCAGCGTGGTATTGAAGTACAAGCAATTAATCTCCGCGAAGTGGTTCTTTCAGGAGACTGGCGGTTAACGCTTCCTGATGATGGTATGAGTTGGGTGAGTGTAGGTGATCAAAAATTGCCTCTAGACCCCAAAGCAGCTTATTATTGCCGAATTATCGACCTTTCTACTGTGCAGTCAGACATGGCTTTGGCAATGCGTTGGCGGAGTTTGTTGGCTGCGCTTTGTGTGTGGTTAGAATATATTCCAGGCGTTGTAATTAACCATCCTGGTGGTCGTACTGATAATTCTTCTAAACCATTACATGAATATTCTTTGCAATCTTGGGGTTTCAATGTTCCCCCCAGTCTCACTAGTTCTGATCCTGAACTATTAGCAGCTTTTGCTAGTCTTGGTAAAACCATCGTTAAACCTACATCGGGTATTCGTGCTGATAGTCGCTTAGTTTCACCAGAAGAATTTCTAGATTTTCATCCATCCCAAGGGCCAGTACACTTACAAAGATATTTTGCTGGTGCAGATGTCCGCGCTCATGTTGTTGGGGATCAGGTTCACGCGGAAATTATTAATTGTCCTCAAGTAGATTATCGCCGTTCTTATCAAGAGGCAAAATATTCTCCTTGGCAATTACCAGAGTCTTTAACTAAACAAATTATTCAAGCTACGGCTGCTTTTGGTTTACAGTTTGCTGGCTGGGATTTTAAGGTGACGGAAGACCAACAATACTGGTGTTTAGAAGCCAATCCGATGCCGGGTTATGATGGTTATGATATTAGAGCCGATGGCAAAATTACTAATTCCCTTTTAGCCTTGCTGCAAGGAGGCAGGAGGAAAGATTTACCTGATTTTTCACGGGATATCAAAAACCCCTCTTCAAACCTCTCCGCTACCAATGTAGAGACGTTTCATGAAACGTCTCTACATATTCCCCCTTCCCTAGTAGGGAAGGGGGTTAGGGGGTTAGGTTTTGTATGGACTTTTTCACATAACGTGAAAAGTCAGGAAGATTTACAAGGGGATGCTGTTAGGCTGAGTCAGTTGCCTGTTCTACTTACAGATGAAATATTAACAGAAACTCAATGTAATGAAATTTATGAGACTATTCAAACTTTAAAAGAACATTGGATTACCAGAGGACAAGAACCCGCTAGTTTTTTCACCTTGGGAACAGCATCTTATTTAGATTTTCTCAATTTACCTGAGTTTGCAGGTGATTATTACACTAGAGCCAAACAATATAATTATCTATTACAACAACATTTTGGCTGGCTTTACGAATTAGTTAAAACCTCCCTAGAAAAACAACTGCAAGCACCAGTTAATTATCATCCTGATTTTGCTCTCCCAGGATTTCATATTTGGGAAATACCTGCAATTTTCACTAAATCAACAGCATCAGTGCATTTTGATTTACAATATCAAAATCTCAATTGGCAAGAGCAAGAAAATATAGATTTTCAACGCACAATTTCTTTTACTCTACCAATCAAACTGCCGCATTTGGGTGGAGGTTTGAATGTTTGGGATTTAACTTATGACGAATATATTAATGGTCGTGACCCTAATTATTTAGGTGATGTGGAAGTGATGAAACGCTTTAGAAATAAAACCGTTCATCCTTACAATGTAGGTAAGATTGTAATACATGGTGGACATTCACTGCATCAAATTGCCGCGATCGCACAACTTTACCCCGGTGACGAGCGCATTACCCTACAAGGTCACGGCATATATCACAATGGGCAATGGCTACTCTATTGGTAATCACTGACGACGAAAGACAAACAGATTCCCTGTTGCACCTCTCCCCAGTCTGATTTCTTCATCTAAATATGAGGTGATCCATACAGCCTCTTTTCGTAAAAATTCTAATACGGGAATTTTCAATGGCGGTAAGTTCACAGATACCCCAAAAGGTTTAATAGCTTCCACAGCAAAGGAATGAAAGCTCACCTTCGCTTCTTGCTCATCTTCCCCCCAACGCCAAACGCCATCAGCCCACAGTTGCCAGTTTCCTAACAGGGGTAATTCAAACTCAGCACCATTACTAGCAGAAATTTGTCTGTTATCGCCTGTAACTAACTTTTGCCAAACTCCGATAATTTTAATTCCTCCCCAAACATCTGCAACTGATGACAAGGGACGAGTAACCACCGTTCCGCGAGAAGCGTACACCAATTGCCAATTACCACTTAAATCAGCTTGGTGTTGCACACTCAAGGGTTTGCTAATGGGATTGACACTTTCCAACTGTTGCACTAGCTCATCAATTCGTGGTTCGGACTTGGGAAACAAAGCTTGCTGTACATCTAAATCTGCTATGCGCTGTAATAGCTCACTTCTCCAAGATAGTCTGGTTTCACTCTCTATCATGTCTTCCTCCGCCCCTAATAAGCAATTTTTATTAAACTTATCAGGCTTTTATTGTCAAGCCTAGTTGACATTTTGTAACAAACTTGTTAAATTTATTTACATAAGTTAACAAAACACAGAAAAAAACATATGTATACCACCATTAACGAAGACGGCATCCTCAATAACTACGCAAACGAACCTGAAATGTACTATGCTAGCTACCCCAACCAAGAGCAGCAACGCCGCTATGCTTTACAAGGTGCATATGCTGTACTACTCGTCACTACTTTAGTTTTAGTTGCTTTAGGCGTTAGCTAAAATTTTTACCTCGGTTAAGGTTTCTCATCGTCATTCGGACTTCTCCTAATTACCCCAGTTGTCAAGCTGGGGTTTTTTGTTTGCAAGAGCAAACCTGCTGATTGCTTCACACTAAGTTGCTTTCAGAAATAGTATTCCTACACCCCAGGTTACTATCTTTAACTGCAACTTGGTATCACCTTCCTATTAACATTGCAACTGCCCTAACTAACTCATCAGGATCGATGGGTTTGGCAAGATGCTGTTGAAAACCTGCTTGCAGTGCTTGTTGCTGGTTGATTTCTCCAGCATAGGCAGAAAGTGCGATCGCTGGTATTGTTCCGCCCTGTTGGGGTGAGTATTGTCTAATGTGCCGAATCAGAGCATAGCCATCCATGTCTGGCATACCGATGTCAGATAGTAGTAAACCAGGCACAGATTGATTTAAGAAGGTCAATGCCTGTAATGCGGAAGCTGCTGTAATTACTTGTGCGCCAGCTTGGGTAAGGATAAATTCTGCCAACTCACACATATCGGGGTCATCATCCACAACCAATATCTGCATACCTTTGAGGTTGATTGCACTTTCGATATGGTTATGATCTGAAGATAGCTCCTGCTCCACAACATTTAAAGGCAACCTGACTGTGAACTTTGCCCCTAAATTTTGCCCTGGACTATCTGCTTGAACTGTTCCTCCATGCAGTTCTGTTAAATGGCGGACAATCGCCAGACCTAATCCCAATCCCCCGAATTTTCGTGTTGTTGCGCCATCCTGTTGACGGAAGTATTCAAAGACGTAAGGTAAAAACTCTGGACTGATGCCAATACCCGTGTCTTTAACTTGAATTTGAGCATACATCCCCATTTGTTCTAGTTGCACTTCAACTTCTCCTTTAGAGGAAGTGAACTTCACAGCGTTAGAAACGAGATTCCAAACCACCTGTTGTAAGCGGTTGGGATCGCCCAAAACTGTTCCAGCAATAGGGTTGAGTATGGTCTGAATTTGAATATTTTTGGCTTCTGCTGCCAGTCTTACTGTTTCTAGAGCGGCTTCAATAGTTGCAGCTAAATTCACTGGGGCGATGTTTAAAGAGATTTTTCCTTGAAGGATGCGGGAAACATCTAATAAATCTTCAATCAACTGGGCTTGCAACTGAGCATTACGTTCGATTGTTTCTAAGGCCTGGTCAGCTTTTGTAGGGTTGAGCCGCTTATTTCGCAGCAGTTTTGTCCAACCTAAAATGGGATTGAGGGGCGATCGCAATTCGTGAGATAGCACAGCCAGAAATTCATCTTTAATTCTGTTAGCCGCTTCTGCTTTGGCGCGATCGCTTTGAGCTATGCGGTACAATTGGGCATTATCAATCGCTAAGGAAGCACGGCGAGCTAGTTCCTCTGCTAATTGTAAACTTTTCTGGTCATAGCGTTGTCCTGACTCGGTTGAGATAAAAGAAATCACACCCAGAATTTTGGTTTGGGTTCGTAATGGTACTGTGATAACAGATTTAAACCCAACAGAGCGCAAGATTTCTAAATGTTCTGGATCACGGGCTGCTTGTACGAGCAATTCATCGGGAATATCTGAGATTAAATCTGGTTTTCCGGTGCGTAATGTCCATGCAGCACCTCTAGGCTCATCCGGGTTGAGAGGATATTTCTGTCTGATTTGGTCAGCCCATTGCAGTTTAGCAGGGTCGATGTGAGCTACTGCAATCTGCTCAATATAACCACCTTCTTTAACTACATGGACTGTACACCAATCTGCTAACTCTGGTACTGCCAACTGTGCTACTCGCTCTAGGGTAGTTTGGTAGTCGAGGGAAGATGCCAAAACTGCGCTTGCTTCTGCTAAAAAGCGTTGATTACGTTCCAACCTGACCTGCTCGGTGACATCTATCACATACGCTAAAACATCTTCTACTTGATGGTTGAAGTTTGTGGTTGGCAGATAGTAAACATTGTAGTAACCAGGAGAGCGATCGCTGCGACCTGGAGGATTGATAGCAAGGCTGAAAGAGATAAAGCGATTTCCTGTTTTGTAAATCTCATCAAAGACAGAAACTATTCCCGGATCAATTTGACTAAACAGATCCGCCACTGAATGTCCTAAATGTTGTTCACGAGTGAGTCCGTTGATTTGAGCTAATGCCTCATTAATCGCAATAAATCGCTGCTTACCATCTAACAAACCAATTCCCACCGGAGAGGTTTCAAAAATGGTTGTTAGTTGCCGTTGTGCGGTTTCTGCTTGCATCCGAGCAATACGTTCACGTTCTAGCAATTGTTCCCGTTCTTGTTCAGCTTGCTTGCGCTCTGTGATATCGACGGAAACGCCAATCATGCGAACTCCGCGCCCAGTAGCATCCAGGTAGGCTCTGCCTTGACTATTCAGCCAGCGTATTTCTCCATCTGGAGCAATTATTCGGTACTCCTCCTGATAAACCGTCTCTCCAGCAGTTGCCCTTTGAGCGGCTTCCACCACTTGCTGTTGATCATCTGGATGAACCTTAGCCATAAATTCCTCGGTTGTACCTGCTTCCAGACCCCAGATAGAAATGGCATTAGCAGAACACACCACACGATTGGTGATTAAATCCATGTCCCAGGCAACTATCTGACCAGAACTGAGGGCAAGTTGTAAACGTTCTTCTGTCTGCCGCAAGTTTTCCTCAATCTGCTTGCGTTCAGTTATATCTTGAAAGACAGCCACAGCTGCCACAATTTGATTTTGGCTATTGAGAATTGGTGCAGAATTGACACTAATAACAGTTTGCTTACCATCACTTTGTAGGTGCAATTCTTCGTTTGAGACTACTTCCCCTGTGCGGAGCGATCGCCCTAATGGATAATCATCAGGATCATACATTTGTCCATCTGGGCTAAAAGCTACAAATGGGGTAATAGGTACGTATTCTTCTAGTTCTAGATACTGCTCATAGCCGTACCCAACAATTTGTTTAGCTTGTTCATTGGCAAGAACTAATTTACCAGATGCCGCATCAGCAATTAGTACACCAGTTGGTAACTGCTGTAAAACAGTTGCAAATCGACTATGTTCGGTTTCCAACTCGTGCAATAACCGCTCCCGTTCTGCCTCGGCTTGTTTGCGCTCTGTGACATCACGAAAATATACTGCCAGACCCTCAGCCACAGGATAAGCATTTGCCTCTAACCAACAGTTAACAGGGTTCTCACACTCTTCCCATGAAACAGGAACTTGTTGCGCTACTGCGCGGTGCAGTGCTTTGTATGCTACACCACCTACCAGATCAGGAAACACCTCATGCCAAACGTGTTTACCAATGAGTTCCTCTGGTGTTTTGTGTAAAATTTTAGCTGCTGCCTGATTTACATAGGTGTATTGCCAATTGTGATCAAAAGCAACAAAGGCATCTGTAATGCTTTCTAGGATTGTTGTGACTCGACGTTCAGTTTCTTGGGCGGCGATGAATTGGGTGTGTTGTTGCTGGGCGAGTCTTGTGTCGGTCATGTCACGACTAATGACTACAACTGATATGGGTGTTCCTTGAGCATCCAATTCTGGAACTAACCGAGCCTGATAAAATCTTACACCGGACGAGGTGGCAAATTCAAATTCAATTTCTTGTTCTTGAGCAGTGGCAAACACCTGACGTAAATGCTGTTCCCAGAATAAGTATATGGGGTCTGACATAAATTCAGACATGGATTTACCTAGTAGAGCATCCCGTGACAATCCTAGGATTTGCTCGACAATGCGGTTGACATACAAATAACGAATTTGCGGATCGAAACGGGCGATCGCATCTGGTGCATTTTCCAGTAAGACTTCTAATTCTTGTTTCTGACGCTCTAGGATGGCGATCGCTTGCTGTTGTTCCCGAATGCGTTCTTGTAACACGGAGTTTTCAGTATTTCCCCTAGTTTCTAAACCATCGAGATGTTCTGCATTTCCCAGACTGCGGGCAAAGTATTCAATTAATTCCGAACGAGAAATTCCTCGCTTTTGCGCTTCTGCATCGAGCGATCGCCATGCTGTACTGGTAAGAGATACACTAACCCGTTGTTTCTTTTCTAATTCCCAGTTGCTAACAAACTTACCAGTGGAGTCACGCTTCATTATAGGTTATCCGTAGGCATACACGGTTGTTTATATTTAATCTGAATTACACCCCTGTCAGGATCTTTCTTAAGACTGAGGTTTTATCGAAACATTATTGAGTATTTTTTGCTCTCTACAATTTTGGCAATCAGAATATTTCAATCCGTTTTCACGAATAAATCTTACTAGTTATTTAATTGCCTACTGCTTTCTTCCAGAATACTCATAAATCTCTAAGGGTAAATTATCCGGGTCTTTAAAGAAAGTAAATTTCCGTCCCGTAATTTCATCAATTCTGATATCTTCTACTTCTAAATTATGCGATTTTAAGTAAACAACAGTTTCGTCTATATTCTCAACAGCAAAAGCTAAATGTCTTAAACCACAAGCCTCTGGATTGCTGACTCTTTTAGGAGGATTGGCAAAAGAAAATAATTCAATTTGAGTATTTTCGTTAATTCGCAAATCTAATTTATAAGAATTTCTAACGGCTCGAAATGTTTCTTGAATAATCGTAAATCCTAGAATATCTACATAAAATGCTTTTGATTGTTCATAGTTGGAACAAATAATTGCTATATGATGAATGCCAGTAGTTTTCATGGGTTCAAGAACTTTGTAAAATTGTCTTGGCAGCAATGCGAGTTTTTTTGAGGTCAGCATCGGAAAGTTCTTGGCCAGATTGCAGGCGCGTAGCGGAAGTTTGTAAAACTGTGGCGGCGTTTTTGTCACCAATTTGTAAAGCTGTTTTCGCCGCAGTTTGTAACATCGTAGCTGCACCGGAGCGATCGCCTTGTTGTAATTTAGTCTCAGCTAACTGAGTTTGGCGATATTTGGCTACAGCCAAAATCCACTGATGTACTTGGGAATTAAAATCCGGTTGATATCCCTCTAACACGTTGGCATATATCGGCCACATTGGCGACAGTAACCCCTCTTGCTCTATTGCTGGGTCATCGTAGCGGATCTGCATATTACCAATTAGTTGCTCTCCTGGTGCTAACTTGCCTAAATACAAATTTGCTAAAACTACCCGTTCCACATCTTTCATTAAGTCCCCCACACGCACAGCAAAAGTACCATCGCTTAATGTTTCCACAGGTAACTCAATAATATCCGGGAGAACTTGCGACATCGGTTTGAGTTCTGCTAACCTAACCTGGGGTTGTAAAGATAGTTGCAAGTAAGCATTCGTTAACCCTACCGACTGTACCCGCGTAAACAGACGATTAAATTGATGGCTAGCTTGTTCTGGTCGCTCAATATGGGCGAGAGTTCCACCACCAGCATCAGCAATTTTTTCTAATAAATCTTGATGCCAGTGATTACCAAATCCTAAAGTATTAATAGTCAGGTTAATTTTTGCAGCTTTTTTAGCCAGTTCTAAACATTGCCTACCATCATCATCACCAAATTCCCACTTCCAAATTTTCAGACTGCTTTTACCATAACCATCGGTAAGCAGAAAAGCTTGGGAAACAGCACCTTTTGTCCCCTTCATTAATTCTGTAATCCCCAATTGTAAGCCCTCAGCAATGGCTGTACCACCGCTAGCGGTTAATTTCTTTTTAATTTGAGATTTGATCTTTTCGGGGTCAAGCACTGGTTGGTTAGGGATGATGACCACAGCAGAACCCGCAAAAGCGACAACCGAAATGCGATCGCGTGGTTCTAATCGATCTAATAATCGCTCTACAGCCTCAATCACGGTTTTGATAGGCCGACCGTGCATTGAACCACTCTGATCCAAGATTAAGCATAAATTCAAAGGCAAATTATGCTCAAATTGGTCAGGAACTGCTGAAATGGAAATAGCCAATTGACGCTGACTATTGATTTGAGCCGCATCAAGATTGTGATCACTTAAGGCTGAGAGCAATTGAACTTTCATTTAGTGGTATCTTGCAAGACAGTTTTCGAGACAATCCTAGTTTTCTTGCGATCGCTTTCTGATAAATCTTGCCCAGCTTGCAGTTGTGTTGCTGAGGTTTGTAGAACTGTTGCCGCACCTGTATCGCCCATTTGTAGAGCAGTTTTCGCCGCAGTTTGTAACATAGTAGCTGCACCAGAGCGATCGCCTTGCTGTAATTTCGCTTCTGCTAATTGGGTTTGACGATATTTCGCCAACGCTAAAATCGATTGCTGCACCTGGGGATTAAGTTCTGGTTGATAAACCCTAACAACGTTGGCATAAACGGGGGTATTGGGTGTGAATAACCCGGTTTGATTTTGGGATGGGTTATCGTAGCGAACCTGTACATTAGCAATTGGCTGTTTACCTTCTGGCAATTGTCCCAGATAAATATTCGCCAAAATCACCCTTTCTACATCCTTCATCAAATCTCCCAACCGGACAGCAAAGCGGCCATCACTTTCTTGTTGCCAGGGTAACTCAATTGTGTCTGGGGCAACTTGGGCAATAGGTTTGAGTTCTGCTAACCGGACATTGGGCATCAGAGAGAATAACAAATAAGCATTAGTCAAAGCCACCGTTTGAATGCGAGTGAACAAACGCCCAAACTCGTCTACTGCTTGCTCTGGTTTTTGAATATAAGATAAAGCACCTAAACCCGCATCAGCGATTTTTTCTAAAATATCTTGATTCCAGTTATCACCAAATCCGAGAGTATTTAAAGTCAAGTTATAACCAGCCGCCAACTGAGCAAATTTTAAACAGCGATTGTTATCACCGTGTTCATTTTCCCCATCAGTCAGCAAAAACGCCTGGGAAACCGTTTCTTTCTTACCCTTCGCTAACTCCTCAATTCCCAAACGCAAACCTTCATCTATAGCTGTACCGCCATCGGCCGAGAGACGGTTAATTTGTTTTTTAATTTGTTCTGGATCTGTAATCGCTTGATTCGGGACTAACACCTTAGCCCGATGATCGAAGGCTACCACACTCAGGCGATCGCCAGGATTAAGTCTATCCACCAACTGATTTGCTGCTTTTTTTACCGTTTCTAGCGGTCGCCCATTCATCGAACCGCTATGGTCAAGAATTAAGCATAAATTCAGGGGAACAGTCCGATCTTGAGGTTCTGCACCAGCTGAAATAGAAATTGCCAACTGACGCTGACTGTTGACTTGATTAGCGTCCAGATTGGCATCATTGAGGGTAGGCTGCAAATTAACTTTCATAACCCAAACTTCTCAGAATATTTAACAAACACGGCGAAGGAGAACTTCACCACTACACATTCTTGAATAACTTCAAATCGTTACATGAATCCTACGGAAAACTTAATTAAAGCCATCCATATAATATATTTCAGATAATATATTCAGAATATCTTAGAAGCCAAACATTGGCAGATGCCCAGCTATCTTGCTAATTAGCGAGGAAACCGCACTTGCAGATAGCTACCATCACGCTAGGATGTATTACAGTTAACGGTACAATATCAGGCGATCAGTTGCTATGGACATTTCCCCCATCAAGGCTGTTCAAGCCGCTTACTACGGCGATAACTCCTACCGGACACCGCCGCCAGATTTACCCTCTCTACTATTAAAGGAGCGAATTGTCTATCTGGGAATGCCACTGGTTCCTGCTGTCACAGAATTGATTATTGCTCAATTATTGTACTTGCAGTCCGACGACCCCGAAAAGCCAATTAAAATTTATATCAACTCCACCGGCACTTCCGGTTATAGTGGTGAACCCATCGGCTTTGAAACCGAAGCCTTCGCCATCTTTGACACCATGAAATACATCAAGCCACCCATCCACACCATCTGTATTGGTTCTGCAATGGGCATGGCTGCCATGTTACTCGGTGCTGGGACAAAAGGTTGTCGCGCTAGTTTACCGAACGCCAATATTATCTTGCACCAACCTAAAAGCTACGCCCAAGGTCAAGCCACAGATATTCAAATTCGCGCTAAGGAAGTTCTAGCTAACAAAGCCTCAATGGTTGATATTCTGTCTCGTACTACAGGACAGCCACCAGAAAAAGTTACCAAAGACATGGATCGTCTCTTCTACATGACTCCATACCAAGCCAAAGAATACGGCTTAATTGATCGAGTCTTTGAAAAAGAAGAACTCGCCAATCCCCCATTGCCAGCTAGTGTGCTTTAAGGAGGCAGGGGTGCAGGGGTGCAGGGGTGCAGGGGGCAGGGGAGACAAGGGGAAGAATTTTAGATTTTAGATTTTGCGGAAAGTCTGTAGCTTGCTTCCCGCAGGGTGCGGAGGTTTCCTCCGTACAGAACTTTCCAAGACGGATTTTAGATTGAAATCCAATCCAAAATTGAAAATCCAAAATCCAAAATTGAATTGCCCTATGCCCCATGCCCTATGCCCCATGCCCCATGCCCCATGCCCTATGCCCTATGCCCAATTAACTATATAACGGAGTCAAAATATGCCTATAGGAGTTCCTAAAGTTCCTTATCGGATGCCCGGTGGCCAATTTACAGATTGGATTAGTATCTACGATCGCCTTTACCGGGAACGGATTATTTTCCTAGGGCGTGATGTTGATGATGAAATTGCCAACCAAATCATCGCCGTCATGCTGTACTTGGATTCAGAAGACCCCGGTAAGGACATTTACTTATACATCAATTCCCCCGGTGGTATGGTAACATCCGGCTTGGCGATTTATGACACCATGCAACACATTAAGTCTGATGTGGTGACAATTTGTGTGGGTTTAGCCGCTTCAATGGGTTCTTTCCTGTTGGCAGCCGGCACAAAAGGCAAACGCCTGGCATTACCCCATTCTCGGATTATGATTCACCAACCCTCTGGCGGTACTCGTGGACAAGCCACCGACATCGAAATCGAAGCTAGAGAAATTCTCAGAATCCGTAACCAGTTGAACCAAATTTATGCCAACAATACTGGTCAAGCTCTAGCCAAAATCGAAAAAGACATGGATCGTGACTTTTTCATGTCCGCCCAAGAAGCCAAAGAATACGGCTTGATTGACCGTGTGATTGAAGAAAGGGTGTAGGATTGGGAAGCAGGGGAGGGGAGCAGGGGGAGAAAAACTCTTTAATTTTGAATTTTGAATTTTGAATTTTGAATTTTTCTGCCCCATTCCCCATGCCCTATAAAATCTGTCAAATGTGAACTATAAAAATATAAAATTATTGATTATTATTAAAGTTTTCAGTTAGCAGTCGATGGCTGATTGCTGAATATTCACTACTTAACAGATCAAAATGGATCTCGGAGATTGCTACCGTTTATTGGGTTTAAGGTCGGGAGCTTCTTTTACCGACATTAAAGCCTCTTATCGAAAATTGGCGCAGCAATATCACCCGGATATCAACCCCGGTGATAAAAAAGCGAAAGATAAATTTATCGCCTTGACTGAGGCATACAGATTTTTGCTGACTGTCGTTCCACCAGAGGAGACAACCCCACAGGTAAAGCAGTCGCCTTCTACATCTACAGCTAAAAGGGACGACACGAAAACCGCTACTGCCCAAAAAACAACTACAGCCACCGCCACAACTGAGAAACCACCGATAAATCAGCCGCCAAACATCGCGGAAATTGAACAACGGCTGAAGTGGAAGACATACGAACAACTGCAACGATTTTTAAGAGAACGGCGATTTCCCCAAGCGATCGCCTTAGCTGAAGCCTTAGCCGCACGTTTACCCAAAGATCCAGAAGTACGCCAATGGCAAGCGATCGCCTATCAAATTTGGGGGCGCGCCCTCATTAATGAAAACCAAATCCTCAAAGCCAGAGTTTATCTCAAAAAAGCCTTAAAAACCGATCCTCATAACAAAACCCTATGGGAAGAAGTACAGCGTGACTTCCAAAAGTTAGAACAGATTTTTTAACAGTTATCAGTTATCAGTTATCAGTTATCAGTTATCAGTCAAGAGTGATGTGTTTATCGTTGGTGAAACACCACACCAATTGGTACAGTGCGTTGGTGGCGGGTAACAGCCCCGCACCATACGCCGATGATTTCTGTTCACCCAACACTGTTCACTGTTCACTAATTTAATAATCCTCTCCCCCTGCCCCCTGCTCCCTGCCCCCTGCCCCCTGCCCCCTGCCCCTACCTTTCCGCGTGAACATAGTCCACAAAGTAAAATTTCGGAGTCAGCCAGAATTTTAGCCAAGCGTAAGCAACAAGGCCTAACAGTCCGGTAATGACTAGGGGTAAACCTAACTTTAGTCTGAGGCTGTCGGGAAGGATGGCGGAGGTAGCAACAGTAACAGCAAAATAGGCTAGGAGGATGACTTGCGATCGCTCAATATTCTTTAAGGCATTACGGCAACTACTACAATGCTGGGTATGTTGTTGATAACGATCTAATACCACAGCGCGATCAGTATTAATAGTTGTGCTGTCTGGAACATTCATACCAACTTCTGCCCAAGGTAATTTTCCCTGACAGTACTTATCAAACCACTTACGAAATTCAATCACTAAACGGTCTGCACTCGTAGGCATTTGATAAGCAGTTTTCCAGCTTTCGGTTGATTGTCTTTGTTGGAGAAGTTGTTCTTGCTGAAGTAACAAAATCATATCTCCATCTAAAACTGGATTACGATTTTTGATATGATCCCACCAACGCGGTGTAAAACGATGCAATTGTTTAGCAAAATTACGGCTAAATTGAGCCACAATTCGGGATTTACCAGGCGATACAGGAATACAGTAAGTAATCAATCCTACTTGTTTGCCAGCATTACCAAAACTGATAGCATACTCTAAACGACAAGGTGGCTCAAAAATAATTGTGCTTTTCAAGTTTCTATTAACACTAACCTCAATCAAATCTGGTGTAGATTGCACAATGTCGATAGGAATGGGTGTGGCTTTGTCTCTATTTCCCTGCACGCCATGATGAGCAAAAGGCACATGACTAGGATCTGCCACATTTTCTACTAAAGTTTGCCAATCATAGGCTAAATCGCGGACAAAAGAACTCCACACAAAACCTTTGCTACCATCTATTTGCGGTGACAAAGGTAAAGGAGTTTGGTTAGCTAATTCTGTTGATTGAGCATCAGGCCAAACCCAGAGTAAATCATTTGCTTGACGAACTGGTAACGTCGTCACACAAAAACTATCTCGATTCTTCGTGAGAATTTCTGGATTCTCCGCTTGGGGAATGCGAGTACAAATCCCTTCAGCATCAAATTCCCAGCCATGATAACTACACATCAAATTCCCTGTCTTGTCGTCAACTCGCCCTTCACTTAAAGGCGCAAGACGATGGGGACATTGATCTAAAAATACTCGGTAACTGTCAGAAAATTTAGGCTTCCAGATCACCAAACGCAATCCTAACACTGTTATGGGAGTCGGTCGTTGCGGATCTAAGTCTTCAACAGGTGATACTGGATACCAATGCTGAAAAAAGTTAAATTCAGGTTGCATGTTACTCAAAAATTAAATAAATTTTAAAAAAGCGTCTATAACGACCGTTAAAACCAAAAGTTATGGTTTTTGTTAGTGATACTCAAGACTAAATTATCAATAATGCCCAAAAAATAGAACCCTTCTCCAGCTAGTCCACCTCTTCCACAAGGCTTATACCCTTAAAACCGGACGATAAAACAATATGTGCAATTCTGCCATTAAAATCACCGTCAAATTATTTGCTGTTTATCAAGAAACCTATGGAGTACCAGAACTAGTGTTAGAGTTTCCCTATGGTACACCTGTGAGTGCAGTATGCGATCGCCTAATTACCGAACATCCAAAACTCAGCCAATGGCGTGATGTTACCCGCTTTGGGATTAATTTAATTTTTGTCAAACCCGATACAGTCTTAAAAGACGGTGATGAAGTCGTGTTAATTCCCCCTGTTAGCGGTGGCTAATACTAGGCTGTTGACTTTGATGATATTTATCCATTGGGCATGGGGAATTGGGCATGGGGCATTGGGCTAATCAATTCAAAATTCAAAATACCCTACGGGAAGCAAGCTACAAAATTCAAAATTGAAGAGTTTTACTCCCCCTGCTCCCCTGCCCCTCTGCCTAGACTGTTGACGTTGTACCTTTTCAGGGGTTAAAAATTCATGCACAATCCTTTCCTCTCCTGGCTGAGTAAAATTTGCAGTGGGAAAAGTTATTTTTCGCGTTCTTTAACCAACAAGTAATAAGTCATGGGTATTTACTCATTACTCATTACTCATTACTCATTACTCATTACTCATTACTCATTACTCAT
>JBODRP010000085.1:0-17405 GCA_050633005.1 Trichormus sp.
TCTCAAAGATATTCTCAATCAACAGCATATTTTCAAAGCTTTTTCTCCAGATGCTTTTGAGTCTACATTTCATTACTTGAATATTCTATATTATGAGTGTGAACGGGAACTAAGTTTAGTCGATGATTTGCTGAGTATGCGAATCATTGATGCAGATGTTTATCCCTTAGAATTAACTTTAATTCAAGTGCAAGAATGGCTACCTCAATTAGTAGGAAATTTTCAAAATATTGCCGAAAGTAAACAGCAAATTTTGCAAGTAAGTATTCCTCCAGGCTTACCGAATTTAGTTTCGGATTTAGGGCTACTCAATCGCATTATCTCAGAGTTAATCACTAATGCTTGTAAATACACTCCTGCTTTTGGTCAGATTACGGTAACTGTTGATCTTACAGAAGAACTAAACAATCTCAATAATCAGGAGCATTCAGTAGATGGAAATGAATTTCATCTCTTGCCCAGCTTGCAAATTACAGTTAGTAATTCTGGAGTAGAGATTCCCACAAATGAACAATCTCGGATTTTTGAACCTTTCTATCAAATTATTCACAATCCAAAAAAAGATAAGTCATCAATTTTTGACACACCTGAGCAAGTTTCCCAAGGTGATTCTTGGCAAGATACTGGCACAGGTTTGGGGTTGGCATTGGTGAAAAAGTTAGTAGAATATCTCCAAGGCACAATTACAGTTATGAGTGCTAATGGTATGACAAGTTTTATGATTCAATTGCCGTTAAGATTTTCCCAATAAAGTGTTTTAATATACAATCTTGCTGCCTGAAGAAAATATTTTATCTATCTCATGGCAGAATTGCCATACAGGGGATAAATACTAAATAAATAACTATTCCGATCACCTGACGAACTGGAATTTTAAATCTACCCGTTGCTATTTAGGAACGGGAGATTTTTTTTATATTGGATCTTGCACTATTAAACGCAGAGGTACGTACAGAAACTATCAGAGTTCAAAAATAACGTTTTGATCAGAATACTGGGAGGCGAGAGGCTTTAATATATATAGCAATAGTATAGGAATCTTAATAATGACTGTAACAACCGAGCAGCAAGCTACAACGGCGAATTGGGAAAAATTAGTTTGGAGTTGGCGCAATCACAAAATTCAATATACGGTCATGGGTACTGGACAACCGTTGGTACTTGTGCATGGCTTTGGTGCTTCGATTGGACATTGGCGCAAAAATATCTCAGTTTTAGCAAATGCTGGCTACCAAGTGTTTGCTGTCGATCTTTTGGGGTTTGGTGGTTCAGATAAAGCTCTAATTGATTACAGTACAGATGTTTGGGTGGAATTATTAAAGGATTTTTGGAGTGAGCATATTCAAAAACCTGCTGTTTTTATTGGTAACTCTATTGGCGCGCTGTTAAGCTTGATAGTTTTGGCAGAACATCCAGAAATTACGGCTGGGGGTGTGTTAATTAACTGTGCTGGTGGGTTGAGTCATCGTCCCCATGAATTGAACCCACCCTTAAGAATTATCATGTCAGCTTTTAATCGAGTTGTGCGATCGCCAATTACAGGTAAATTTGTGTTTAACCGTATCCGCCAAAAATCCCAAATTCGCCGGACATTGTATCAAGTTTACCGCGATCGCACTGCCGTTACTGATGAATTAGTTGATTTACTTTATACTCCATCTTGCGACCCAGGGGCGCAACAAGTATTTGCTTCTATTCTGACAGCACCTCCAGGCCCAGCCCCAGAGGAACTATTACCGAAAATAGAACGTCCTTTATTAGTGATTTGGGGTGCTGACGATCCTTGGACACCAATTACTGGGGCAAAGATTTATGAGCAAGCCCTAGAAAATGGTAAAGACATCAAAATTTTACCTATTCCTGGTGCTGGTCATTGCCCCCATGATGAATGCCCGGATGTTGTCAATACCCAGATTATTGATTGGCTATTTAGTAGGTAGCTAGAGGCAGGGGGCAAGGGGGCAGGCTTGCCCTGAGCGCAGTCGTAAAGCCTGCGGCATAGCTTCGCTTAAGGCGCAGCCTCTTGCAGAGAAGGGGGCAAAATGGCAGGTAATAATTTGGGTGAGAATTTATAATTTGTTGATTGCACCTTGACAAAATCAAACTCAGGTGGTGTTTCATGGAGCTTGATGTGCGTCATCAAGGGAAAATCCCCTTAGTTCAGTATCCAGATTTTTCGGCTTTGGGATATCAAGTTATTAAAGAATTAGGACGCAACGAACAAGGAGGACGCATCACTTATCTTGCTTGTGTCCGTCACTCTCAACAAGAGGTAGTTATTAAAGAGTTTAGTCTCTCCCATGCAGGTGCAGATTGGTGGGGTATAACACCTTACCAACGGGAAATGCAAACCTTACAAAAACTAGATCATCCCCGCATCCCCCGTTATATAGATTCTTTTACTACGTCTACGGAATTTTACATAGTGCAGGAGTATAAAAACGCTCCTTCATTGGGTTCAGTACAAAAATGGCATCCAGAAGCAATTAAGAAAATAGGGGTGTCAGTTTTAGAAATTTTGGTGTACTTACAGCAGCAAGTTGAGCCAATTATTCATCGAGATATTAAACCAGAAAATATTTTAGTTGATGAACAATTAAATGCTTACCTAGTAGATTTTGATTTGGCACATATACAGGGCGAAAAAATGGCTCTGAGCAGTTTGTCCAACGGAACTCCTGGTTTTATGCCACCAGAGGAACACTTAGGTCAAACTCTTACCCCAGCTTCAGACTTGTATAGTTTAGGTTCAACCCTAATTTACTTACTAGCTAAAGCCCATGCTGTCAATATTAGTCAGTTATTTGCAGGTAACTACCGCTTCGACTTACAGCAATTTCCGGCAGTCAATGCCAGATTTGTTTGCTGGTTAAAAAGAATGGTAGAACCTAAATGGCAATATCGTTACCCCAATGCTACTGCTGCATTAGCTGCATTACAACCCATCCAAGTTACAGGTGCTACTAGTATCCTAGAAAACCGGATGGCATACCTGAGATTAAAAAGACACTCTACGATCTTAGGGTTAGTAATTATTGGGTTATTAGCAGTAGCCGGAATTACATTGGTGATGTCACAAGAGGATAGTTCAGCCCACCCGATGCAGACACTAAATGAGTAATATTGGTATGGGGCATGGGGCATTGGGTAGGCTGTTGACTTCGATGATATTTACCCATTTTTTATTCATGCAGTTTTGGTGTCATCTAATAAGTAATGAGTAATGAGTAATGAGTAATGAGTAATGAGTAATGAGTAAATACCCATGACTTATTACTTGTTACTTCAAGAACACGAAAAATAACTTTTCCCACTGCCAATTTTACTGAGCCAGGATAGGAAAGGATTGTGCATGAATTTTTAACCCCTGAAAAGGTACAAAGTCAACACCCTAGGCATGGGGCATTGGAGTAAATATTTCTCCCTTGTCTTCCTTGTCTGCCTTGTCTCCCTTGTCTTCCTTGTCTGCCTTGTCTGCCTTGTCTCCCTTGTCTCCCTTGTCTCCCCCTGCCCCCTGCCTCAAGATTCCCCACTCCCTAACCCCCAGTCGCTAATTCCAACAAACCAGCCGGGGGAGTGATTTCAATGCGACGTGATGGTATATCTACTATAGGTGCGATCGCTTTCACGAAGGGAATTAAAACTTTCTGGGGTTTTTTCTCGCTATCAGGTGAGGTTATTAACTGCACTTCTAGTAAATCATTACCAGCCGGAATCACGTCAACTACTGTACCCACAAGTTCGCCGGAGTCTTGCAGAAAAACTTCTATCCCAATTAAATCGAGGACATGATATTCATCTTCACCTAATTGGGGGCGATCGCTAATGGGGACAAATAATCTACAATTACGTAATTCCTCGGCTTGGTTGCGATTTTCTACCCCAGCCAATTCAATGATATATAAGTTTTTCCCTTCTACATAACGCCCGGCTAATAATTCAATAGGTTGGGGTTCTTTATCCCCTGGGCGTAATAACCAACGTGTCCCCGACTCCTCAAACCGTTCAGGAAAATCAGTTTCAGGATACACCCGCAATTCCCCAGCTAAACCTTGCGGTGCAACGATTTTACCAATTTCTATCCAATCATCGAGATTGGGCATGGGGAATGGGGCATTGGGCATTGAAGATGGAGAATTGAGTTTTTCTTTACCCCCTGATTTTTGTCGCCCTTTCTTTTGTTGTGTTTGTTTGGGGTTCATGATAATTAACTTAACTACCGACAGCACAGTACCAAAATAGTAATAGAGATCAAATTGACAAATGAGAAGGTGAAAAGACAAAGATTATTTCTCGCCAATGCCCCATGCCCCATGCCCCATGCCCCCTGCCCCCTTAAGCACTAACCGCCGCACTTTGATAAACTTGCTCTGCAACTTTAGCTAAACGCTGCATTCCTAAAGCAATTTCGTCGTTGCTGCCGGTGAGGCTAATACGTAAACATTGGTGTTTGTGTTGCCATTCTTCTTTTAAGCCGGGGAAGAATGTACTACCAGGAACGATAATTACACCGACTTTTTTCAGTTCTTGGTAAAATTCCCAGTCAGTGATGGGTAAATCTTTTAACCACAACCAAGCAAAGATTGCTCCTTCGCCACGATGTAAGAACCAAGGTAAGTCATTGGGCATGGAACTAGTTAAAGTATCTTCCAAAACTGTAAACTTTTGTTGGTAGAAGGGACGAATGACAGTTTCGGAGATTTGCACTAGACTACCGGAGTTGATAGCACGAGCTGCGATCGCTTGTCCATAACGTGACGGATGAATACACAAATTTGTCTGGAAACACTCTAAAACGTGTATCCATTTTTCGTCACCTATGGCAACACCGATACGTTCCCCTGGTAATCCAGCTTTCGATAAACTCATACAGTGAATAATATTGTCGCCAAATACTGGCTGCATTTCTGTAAAGTTTAATGCTGGGAAAGGTGGCGCATAGGCGGAATCAATTAACACAGGCACATCATAGGAAGCGGCTAAAGCAGCAATTTTCTTCACCTCGTCTTCTGTCATGACATTACCTGTGGGGTTACAGGGACGAGAGAAGATAATACAACCGGTGTTGTCTGTCACCGATAACTGGTTAAAATCAGGACGATATTTAAACTTATGGTTAGCTGTGTCAATATCCAGAGTGGGTTTGTAAGCCACTAATGCTTCTGGGAACAAACAAACACCACCATAACCTGTGTAATCTGGACTGAGGGGTAAAACTATTTGCTTGAGTTCCCCATTGCTAGTGTAGCCACCGAAAGAGTTAGCAGCGTAGAAGTAGAGACTTTGACTACCGGGGGTGAGCAAAATATTGCGCTCAGTTAAGTTTAAACCGTAGCGGTTGTTAAAGTCATTAGCGATCGCTTCAATTAATGGTGCATAGCCTTGACTAGAACCGTAACGGCAAACCACCTCTCCATATTCAGAACTAGCCAACAGTTCTGCTGTACAGTCCCGCCACAACTGTTCTACCTCTGGTAAAATCAACGGGTTGCCTGCACTCAAATTAATTAACTCCTGCCCTCGATTAGCTCTTAGCGTTTCGTTAATGTCCTTCATAATCGCTCGGACACCTGTGAGGTTAGACATTTGAGTGCCAATTTTAGTTAGGGCAGGGTTCATAAGCTGTGCAAAAGTAAAGGTAAGTGAAGGGTTTAGGACAATATAACTTGAATAATGCGGCAGATAGATATCATTTTTCCAGTTTACCGCCTGTAACTAATGTACCAATCTCTCCCAAAAATGCAATTTTATAGTTGACTGGCATACAGACTATCAAAAAACTCGTAACCATCCTAAGATATATATTCACATTCCCAACAATTACTTTAATTTATGAGTGTTTCCCATTAGGATACTCACTAGGATCAGCTTTTTGAATTGTGAATTGATTTATGGGAGGGGTAACTAGTGGAAGTTAAAGCAGCAGTAGCTTATGGTGCGGGTAAGCCGTTAACTATTGAAACTGTCCAACTAGAAGGGCCAAAAGCTGGGGAAGTTTTAGTGGAAATTAAAGCTAGTGGTGTCTGTCACACTGACGCTTTTACCCTGTCTGGCGATGATCCTGAAGGTTTATTTCCCGCTATTTTGGGACATGAAGGGGCTGGTGTAGTTGTAGAAGTGGGTGCAGGTGTAACTAGTGTCAAACCGGGAGATCATGTCATTCCTCTGTACACTCCCGAATGTCGCCAATGTCCATATTGTCTCAGCTTTAAAACTAATCTCTGTCAAGCAATTCGCCTGACTCAATCCCGTGGTGTCATGCCCAATGGTACTAGTCGCTTTAGTATTGATGGAAAAATGATACATCACTACATGGGGACTTCTACCTTTGCTAACTATACGGTGTTACCAGAAATTGCCGTGGCTAAAATTCGGGAAGACGCGCCTTTTGATAAGGTTTGTTATATCGGTTGCGGTGTAACCACAGGTATAGGTGCGGTGATTTATACAGCTAAAGTAGAACCAGGGGCGAATGTAGTAGTTTTTGGTTTGGGGGGTATTGGTTTAAACGTCATCCAAGGGGCGCGGATGGTGGGAGCGAATATGATTGTAGGGGTAGATATTAATCCCAATAAACGCGCCTTAGCAGAAAAATTTGGTATGACGCATTTTGTCAACCCCAAGGAAGTAGAGGGTGATTTAGTTAGTTACTTAGTAGATTTAACTAAAGGTGGTGCTGATTATAGTTTTGAATGTATCGGCAACGTCAAAGTCATGCGTCAAGCTTTAGAATGCTGTCATAAAGGTTGGGGTGTAAGTGTCATTATTGGTGTAGCTGGCGCAGGGCAAGAAATTAGCACTCGTCCATTTCAATTAGTAACAGGAAGAGTCTGGAAAGGTTCGGCTTTTGGTGGCGCAAGGGGACGTACAGATGTGCCGAAAATTGTTGATTGGTATATGGATGGGAAGATTAATATTGATGATTTGATTACTCATGTTATGCCAATTGAGCAGATTAATGATGCGTTTGATTTAATGCACAAAGGTGAATCAATTCGCAGTGTGGTGACATTTTAAATTTATCAGATGGTGGGCTATTAACCCACCTGAATTTTTAAATTATTTCTGATCTGTTTTTTTCTCGGACTCATTTTCAAACTCATCCATAGCCCGTTTAATTGCTGGAGTCCATTCAACGTGTTGTTGACCTTTTTTAGAAGCTTCTTCTTTTGTATTTTGAGCTTCCTGTTTTTCTTGATCACTTAGTTTATCCCATACTGCTTTCGGTAGATAACGCTTTGTCAGATCATCTTCACGGGCGCGGGTTTCACCTTCTTGCGTCTGCCATTCTTGCTCAGACCATTCTTCTAGAGATTTAGCAGATTCATCTTTTTCAGATTGTTTGTAGTCTCCACCTTGCTTTTCATATTCTTGCACTAATCTTTGGCTTTTGCGTGCAGACCATTGACCAGTTATACCGCCTTTATCTGATTGTTTAATCTCTTCTTTAATTTGGCGGCGTAATTCGGGGTCAGTATATTTTTCTTCGTAGTTTTCATGGGGCATTTTGACTATTTCTCCCATTTTATTGGTGATAAATCTTCGTGAGGGATGGAAAACTATTACTAAGTTAGAAAGTTTTATTTAGACTTCCGTCTGTCAATTGGAAGAATTATAGTGATTTTCAGTTAAGTGAGGTACAGATAATATTTTGGAACGCAGAGGTACGCGGAGTAAAGCGCAGAGGTACGCAGAGATTTGTGCCTCAACGGAATAAATTTTACTATTTGATGACAAGCGATCGCAATGACCGTAAATCTATATTTTTTCTATATTATGCCCTTGAGAAATTACCGAATTACGGTACTTTAGAATTTAGATCGTAACTGTTGAATTTATGAATAATCTTAATTTAATCTCTGAATATAAAAGCTTTGGCGGCAAAATCGGCTTTTACTCTCATCACTCATCAGTCTGTAATAGCGAAATGCGTTTTGCTGTCTATCAGCCACCGCAAGCTAACCAAAAACCTCTACCAGTTTTATATTTTCTGTCTGGTTTAACTTGTACTGAAGAAAATTTTATGGTGAAAGCTGGGGCGCAACGCTATGCGGCTGAGTACGGTGTGATGTTGGTTGCACCGGATACTAGCCCCCGTAATACTGGAATTGCTGGTGAAGATGATGATTGGGATTTTGGAACGGGTGCGGGTTTTTATGTGGATGCGACGGAAACACCTTGGCGATCGCACTATCAAATGTATAGTTATATCGTACAAGAATTACCTGCTATGATTGCGGCTAATTTCCCTGTGCAGTCTGAAAATCAAGGAATTTTCGGCCATTCAATGGGGGGACATGGGGCTTTAGTTTGTGCAATGCGAAATCCCAGTTTATATAAATCTGTGTCAGCCTTTGCACCCATCGTTGCACCGATGCGTTGTGCTTGGGGACAAAAAGCTTTGAGTGGTTATTTAGGTAGCAATCAAGAAACTTGGCGCGGTTATGATGCTAGTGAATTAGTGCAGCAAGTGGGTTTTCACAGTGAAATTTTAATTGATCAAGGGAGTGCGGATAAATTTTTAGAGACACAATTACTTACAGATGTCTTTGCTCAGGCTTGTAAAAGTGTTAACCAGCCTCTAAACTTACGATATCAAACAGGTTATGACCATAGTTATTATTTCATCGCTACTTTTATAGAAGAACACATTCGCCATCATGCGATCGCTTTTGGTTTAATGTGAAGGGATTGGGCATGGGGTATTGGGCATTGGATGTCTACTTCCCCTACACCCCTACACCCTTACACCCCTACACCCCTAGCAACTCATGACTGTAGTTTGGCAAGCTGATTTTTATCGTAGTCCGCACCAGGATAGTGCAGGTAATATTTTATGGGAGTTGTTGATTTGCGATGCAACTCGTAGTTTTGAATATACTGCTACTTGTCTCCAGTCTGAGGCGAATGCAAGGTGGTTAACTGAGCAATTACAGCAGGCGGCTGAGGGAAAGCTTCCTGATGTGATTCAGGTGTTTCGTCCCCAGTCGTTGAGTTTAATGGAAACAGCTGGCGGGAATTTAGGAATTAAGGTTGAACCATTACGGCAAACTGTGGCTTTGAAAGAATGGTTAACAGAAAAGCAATATTCCATAACTATCGATAAACCACCTCCATTACCTTTACCGGAAAACCTCTGGGGGGAAGAGTGGAGATTTGCGACAATTGCGGCGGGTGATCTTGTCGATTTATTTAGCGATCGCCCCATCCCAATTTCATCTATGCCAGAATCTCTACAACCGCTTAATTTGGGATTGTCATCAACAGCAGCCGTTCCCGGTGTGGTAATTTTTGGTGGTAGGCGATCGCTACGTTTAGCCCAATGGATACAATCAGTAAATCCTGTCTCTCTTCACTATGTTGCTGGCGCACCGGATGGTTTAGTTTTAGAAGCTGGTTTAGTAGATAGATGGATTTTGGTAACTTTTGAAGATGCAGAAGTGGCGGCGGCGGCGAAAGTTTTTGAACAGCGCAAACAGCAAAGCAAAGGACTGCATTTTTTAATAGTGCAACCTGATGATTCTGGAATGACTTATACAGGTTTTTGGTTGTTACAAGGGTAAGTTTTTGTGGCGTTGCTCAGGTGACAGGTGACAGGTGACAGGTGACAGGTGACAGGTGACAGGTGACAGGTGACAGGTTACTGATATAGCCTTTCCTAGCCTGCTGAGGTACAAATCTTTGCGTACCTTTGCGCTTTACTTTGCGCCCCTTTGCGTTTCAAAATATTACCCGTCCTCACTTAACTGGCAATCGCTATATTATGCCTTTAAAGGTAAATCAATTTGAAAAGTTGAGCCTTGACCAACTATACTTTTGACAGATATTTGACCTTGGTGTGCTTGGATGATTTGTTGAGCGATCGCTAATCCTAATCCAAAGCCGCCTGTTTGGCGAGAACGCACGGTATCTACTCGATAAAAGCGATCAAAAATATAGGGTAAATCATCACTGGGGATGCCAATCCCATCATCTATAACTTGAATGATGGCGCGGTGGGATTGGGTGAATAGGCGTAATTTCACGTTACCCTCTGGAGGTGTGTATTTCAAAGCATTACTCAAGAGGTTGATGACAGCTTGTTTGAGTAAATTCGCGTCAGCCCGAAGCATGATAGATTGTTCTGGTAGTTCGGTGCTGAAATAGAGATTTTGGGCGGTGGCTTGGGGTGTAAATTCTAAAGTGAGCGATCGCAATAATTCCCGTAAGTCAATCAGTTGTAATGTAGTTTCAGCTAGAGAACCTTCATTCCGTGACAAAAACAGCAAGTTATTAATCAGCACACTCATAGACTTAGCTGTTTCGACAATTTTTTGTAATCGCTGTCTTTGTTCTACAATGTCCTCCGGTGGCATTAAAGCAACTTGGGCATTACTTAACACACTCGCTACAGGTGTCCGCAGTTCATGGGAAGCATCGGCGGTAAATCTTTGTAATTGCTGATAAGCACGCCAAGATGGACGCATTGCCAAGCCACCTAAAAACCAACCCGTAATTCCAATCACACCGAACGTAATCGGAACACCCACAGCTAAAAACAACCGAGCTTGATTGAGACTATTTCGGAGAGAATCCATCGGTGCGGCTGTTTGAAAGTAACCAATTAGCTCCTTATCTTGCACTATAGGAATCGTCACCTGGCGAACCCAAGATTGGTTTGTAGAAGACTGTACCGCACCCCTGGTTACTTGTAGTGTTTGAAACCCGGATTCTATAGTTAATACCTTATCACCCGATGAGCCAATAAACTGTACAAGTTGCTTCTTGGCGTTATACCACCGGGTATATATCAACCCGCCATTCAAGGAATCACCGTTTTCTGATGGGGGTTCTTCCTGTTGATTTTGCCATTGACTTTGATAAAAATAATACTGATTTTTTGTACCATAGCTTTTACTATGCTGAAACAGTTCATCATCAAAAAACCGTAATTGTTCTTCCACATTCAGACAATAACCCACCCCCGCAAAAGCAAATAAAATCCCCCCCATCGATAAAGCAAACCAGTGAGCAAGATTACGGCGGCTAGATTCAAACATTTTTAGTCAATAGTCAATAGTCAATAGTCAATAGTCAATAGTCAATAGCTCCTCTCCTTCCTCATCTCCACACCCCTACACCCCTGCCTAGCTTGTCCCCCTGCCCCCTGCCCCCTGCCCCCTGCCTCCTACCCAGGTGGATTCAACCGATAACCAACCCGATGGACTGTTTCCAGCCATTCTCTTGCGTCTACGATTTGTAGGCGTTGGCGGAGGCGGCGTACTAGGGTGGTGATAGCGTTACTTTCGGGTTCTTCTCCGTAACTCCAGAGGGCTTGTTCTATTTGATCATGAGATAATACTTGACGGGGGTGGCGCATGAGATATTCCATTAATTGAAACTCTCGGCTAGAAAGTTGAGTGGTGGCTGTGCCTCGCTCAATAGTCAAACTAGCTAAATGTAACTGTAAATCTTCTAATGTAAGAATATCACCTTGCCACATTGGCGATCGCCTACCTAATGCCCGCACTCGCGCTAATAACTCTAGCACGTCTACAGGCTTGACTAGGTAATCGTCAGCCCCCGCATCTAAACCCATGACTTTATCGGCTACGGTGTCTTTTGCTGTCAACATCAACACCGGCGAGACTTTCCCGGCTCGGCGATATATTTGACAAAGTTCGACTCCACTGACTTTAGGTAACATCCAATCTAAAATCAGTAAATCATAGTCCTTGCGAAAAGCGTACCATTGGGCTGTATCCCCATCTGCGATCGCATCCACTAAATGTCCGCCTTTCAACAATGCTGCTCGCAGAGGCTCTAATTGCTCTGGATCGTCTTCTACAAGTAAAATCAGCATCCCACTTGCTCAAGTTACTATGATTTATACTTATTAATTTTCACATTAAGCGAAAAAAGTGACGCAAAAATGTCACTGTGCAGTCAGGCTAGGAAGAAGCAGGGGGCAGGGAGCAGGGGGCAGGGGGAGACAAGGTAGATAAGGTAGACATATTTACCCCATACACACATCTTGCACATCGGTTAAAAACCGGGTTTCTTGCAAATCCCTCAGCTTAAAACCTTAATCTTTCGTTCAGAAACCTGGTTTTTTAGGGCTTGTTGATTCCCAAACTGTCTTTCATTTTGAATTTTGAATTTTGAATTGATATGCCCCATTCCCAACCTATGTACAAACTTCAATTTTTTCAAGTATTACGCAACTTAGGTTTTGTGTTTTGGTTATCTTTGCCACTGATTGGACTGATTTTTTGGCTCGGCAGTGGTTTGATAGGTGATCAAATACTCAGTCGTACTCACAATCATAAAAAATCGTTGTCAGCCGATACACGCTTAACAGGCCAAATGATGAAAAAGGTAGTGGCAATTGAGGCAGAAATTCTTCAGCCAAAAGGTGTTTCGCTAGTGAAGGTGACAACAAATCATTCAGTTCTCAAAACGATGATATTTGAGTTTTCTATTACCGAACCTCGTCACCTAGAAGCTAAACTCAGTCGAGAGTTGGGCTTATCACCAGAACGCGTTAAGGAACTAATTCGTTATCAACCTTTGCAGTATTAGCTAATATTTTCGCTCAAGGTAACAGAGAAAGATTCACTGAGATAATTGATACCGTTTACATATTATTCTGCAAAGTTTATTCGTAGATGAGAATATCTTGTTCTTCTGCTTCTACGTTAAACTCAACTCGGCTCTGGATAACTATTTCTTCAATGACTGCTGCACCTTTATTCCGTCCTATAACTACATCAAAACGACACATTAATTCTGGAATATTTATAACTTCTTCTACAGATGACATATATCTATTAACAATGGCTTTTATAGCATTTCCTAGTCTACTGAAGTACAAATCTTTGCGTACATCTGCGCTTTACTTTGCGTCCCTACCCTGCGGGAACGCCTAACGGCGAATGCGTTTCAAAATATTATCTTGCCTTGATATTGAGATACTGCAATAACTCACTAGATTCTAAAGCTCTATTCCCATAGCCTGGGAAATAATAATCTAAAATTTCAATTATTTTTTTAGTAAATTCATGCTGTACTATCCGCATCAAAAAGATTTCCATGTATCATATCTAATGTTTGCATATGTTTATTTTTGCTCGTATGATTCTTTTGTAAAGGTAAAAGCTTTTCTCCCTTATAATCCTGTAATTCTAAAACCCTTCTCAGCCCAATTTTTAAATATTCTTCTTGAGATTCTATACTAATTGAAACTCTACCGAATTTCTTAGCAACAGCACCAACTGTAAAAGTACCTGCAAACGGATCAAGTATAATATCACCTTGATTACTACTTGCAAGAATAATTCTCTCTAGCAATGATTCTGGCTTTTGTGAAGGATGATTTTCATATTCTGCCATGCGATATCTAACACGAGGAAAGTACCAAGCATTCCCAGGAACTTTTCCTGTATTATATGGCGTTGGCACAGCTTTTCTATAATCAATTAATTTACGTTGTGTGCCGGTTTTAGCTTCTATCTTGATATTGTCTGAATTAAAAATATAATTATTTTTGTCTTTTACACAATGAAGTATTGGCTCATACATTGAACCAAAGTATTTTGTTGCTTGAACGCCAGAACTATCGTAATGCCAGACAATACGACTAAGAATTGTCAATTTATTCCTTAAGTAAAGGTCAAAATATGGCATCGCTTGCGTACTCGCCATCAAATATAAAGTTCCGTTTGGCTTGAGAACGCGAATACATTCATCTAACCATTTATATGCCCACTTTGCATATTCTTCGTCAGACTCCCACTTATCATAAAAATTGGAAAATTTTTTGCCTATATTGTATGGAGGATCAAGAAAAATTAGGTCTACAGATTGGGAAGAAATTTCACTAGAAAGAATATCCAGAGCATTACCGTAAAATATGATATGTCCTTGATTTTGATATTTTTCAAACATAACTATATACTTACAAAAATTTATTTCACTTAAATATATTAAAATTCGCTAAATTACGCTAATTGGTATTAAAACGAAATTAATTTTAATATTTTTTAATTTAAATATAGATTTTGTCATTCTTTCGTCACCTTTCTTTGCAAAAATACAAAGGAGCTAATTTATAGCAATTTTTATACTGATCCCTCAATAGCTGGTGTGAAACACTATGGATACTTCTGAAGCTCAAGTTTCAACTGTTGAAACCCAGTCAGATAGTTCAGATAGTTCTGTGTCTGCTTCTGAGTTAGTACCAGCGCGTTCTGGTAAACCCTGGTTGCAGACATTATTAATTTTGTGTTTGCTAACTGGGGGCATAATTTTCTGGCGGATGCTGATTCCTGGTGGTACATCACAGCCTTCCGTTGCCCAACAGCGACAAGGACAACCACCGCGTCCGATTGAAACTATTACTTTAGCAACGGGAAGTGCTACCAGAAGTGTACAGCTTTTGGGACAGGTGGAAGCAACTCAACAATCTACACTACGCGCCCAGACTGGCGGGGTTGTGGAGAAAATATTAGTGCAGCCAGGCGATCGCGTCAAGTCAGGTATGGTTATAGCGATTCTAGATGACTCTGATCAACAACTGGCGATTTCCCAAGCAAAGGCACAATTAGCACAGCAAGTCAGCAATTTAGCCCGCTTGCAAGTCGGCACACGTCCCGAAATTATTGCCCAGCGTCAGGCGGCGGTAACGTCAGCAAAAGCACGGGAGAAGGAAGCGCAAGATAATCTCCAGCGTACCCGTGACTTGGTAAGAGAGGGAGCTTTATCACAACGGTTGCTAGTGGAAGCCCAAGCGAGATTAGAAGATATCCGAGGAGAAGTTTTAGAAGCCCAAGCGCAACTGGCGGAAGCCAAAGCTGGGCCAATTCGGGAAGAAATCGCTGCTCAAAAAGCCAACGTAGAAGCAGCCAAAGCCAACTTAGCCCAAGCGGAATTAGCACAGCAACGCACCCGCATTGTCGCCGCACAGTCGGGGATGGTACAAACACGACACGTCAGCAACGGCGATTTAGTTCAAAGTTCTAGCCCCATTGTGAGTTTAGTAGCAGGCGATCGCTTCGATATTTTCCTAGAGTTACCAGAAGCACTCAGTGGTCAAGTTACCCCTGGGATGACAATTGACCTAACAGCCCGTGCTTTACCCCAATGGAAACAAAAAACCAGAATTACAGCCGTAGTTCCCTCTGCTGATCCAGCCTCCCGCCGTCAAAGAGTGCGTGTCCAAATTAACAACCCACCACCAGGATTATTACCAGGAATGGCGATCGCAGGGAATTTAAATATGCCTTCCAATCGCTCTAGTTTTGTAGTTTCTAGAGATGCGTTAACCAGACGACAAAATCAATGGTTAGTCTTCACCGTCGCTGATAACAAAGCCCAACAAGTGGAAGTAGAGATGATTGCAGACATGGGTGAAAAAGTAGCCATCTATCATCCCACCTTAAGGGCAGGTCAAAACATTGTCCTCCGTGGCGGCGATGGTTTGCAAGATGGTACGCCAGTCAAGCAGGTGACAGGTGACAGGTGACAGGTGACAGGTAACAGGTGACAGGAAGTAAATTTCTCTTGTCCCATGCCCAATGCCCAATGCCCAATGCCCCATGCCCCATTCCCCAATTAAATTATGAAATTCATCGAAACGGCTGTACGCTGGCGACACGGTACTTTTGTCCTATTCTGCTTATTAGCACTGTTGGGTGTATTCTCCCTACTTAGATTGCCTTTGGAATTGCAACCGGGAGGCGATAGCCCGGAAATTACTATTACTACATCCTACCCAGGGGCAGGGCCTTCAGAGGTGGAGGATTTAATCACCCGTCCCATTGAGGAACAAATGGAGGAGGTGCTGGGAGTACAGGAAATTACCAGTAACTCCCGTGCGGGACGTAGTAGTATTAGTCTGGAATTTGCTCCCAATGCCGATGTACAGGAACGGATGATTGATGTGATCAACCGTTTACAGCAGGTGAATAATTTACCCCCAGAAGCTCAAGAATCGAGTGTGGAAATGGTGGGTGCGAATAGTTCCCCGATGATTTGGCTACCCTTTGACACCAAGGAAGGATTTGAGCCGGATGCTAACCGCTATCGTGATTTAGCGGAGGAAGTGGTAATTCCCAGATTGCGGCGAGTGCAGGGAACAGGGCAGTTTTTATTAGTAGGTGGACAACAACGGGAAGTAGAGGTAAAAGTTGACCCCAAAGCATTAAGCGATCGCAATTTAACTATTGGTGATGTTGTCCAGGTACTCCGAGATAATAACCGTGATATTCGGGGCGGCCCCTTAATTTTAGGTCGCAGAGAATACCGCGTCCGTACTGTCAGCCGATCGCAAGATTTAGCGCAAATTGAGGGTTTTGTTTTGCGTCGTGACCAATCAGGTACAGTTTACCTGCGGGATGTGGCACAAGTACAGATGGGACGCAAACCCCAAGATAGTGCTTTGATTTTCAATGGGAATCCAGGGGTAGCCATTGGGGTAATTCGCCAAATTGGGGCGAATGTGCCAGAGGTAGCAAAAGGCGTTAGGCAAGAGATTGCCGCACTACAAGCGGAGTTTGATCAACAAAATCAAGGTATTCAGTTTGTTTTCAACTACGACGAAAGTCAATACATTAATCAGTCGGTGGCGTTTGTGCAAGGGAACTTGGTAACGGGGGCATTACTCGCTACCGTCGTCTTAATTTTGTTCCTCGGTTCAATGCGTACCGTGGCAGTAGTAGCAATTACCATTCCTACAACCTTGGTGATGGTGTTTATTGTTATGTCTGCCTTGGGACGAAGCCTCAATATTATCAGTTTAGCCGGGCTGGCCTTTGCTGTGGGTATGGTGGTTGATAATGCGATCGTGGTGATTGAGAATATCTTCACCCATATGCAGCACGGTAAAAGTCCCATGCGGGCAGCGATTGAGGGAACGCAGGAAGTTTGGGGGGCAATGCTGGGTTCTACCTTAACTAACGTCGTGGTGTTTGCACCGTTGATTATGGTGACTGGTGAAGCTGGAAGACTATATGCAGATATGGCGATCGCTCTTTCTGCGTCTTCCCTATTTTCTCTGTTTGCGGCGTTAACCCTAGTCCCCATGCTGTCGGGATTGTTCCTCAAGCAATCGGAAGCAACCCAAATGATGGCAGGGGGAGAATATCGGGGCGGGAATTGGTTAGAACGGGCTGTAGCACAAACTTCTGCGGTGTTTCGGAATTTTCAAGGTAAATTAGAAAACTTCCTTGCTGCTAGTGTTAGTTGGTCATTGGGACGCAAGCGCGTTGGTAGACGCTTGTTGTTGCTGTCTATTCCCGTAGTTTTACTAATATTTAGTGTGCTGTTTTTACCGCCTGCCGATTACTTACCGGAAGGAAATCGTAACTTGGTGGTAAGCTGTTGTGCTTTTAATTTGCACAAATAGCATTTCCCTTATTTTTTATCTT
>JBODRP010000086.1:0-17325 GCA_050633005.1 Trichormus sp.
TTGTTGGAATTTACTGACATGAAAAAAAGTACTAGATGGCGGATAAAAATTGTAATTAGACGAAATTTATAACAACGTGGACTTCTGCATTGAGTAACATTCATCTAGCACCCCCCAAGAGACTCCTGCCACATCTGAAAGATTGGCGGTGAGAGGAATGGGGACGAATGAGTAATTAAACTTTTAGTGACGCATGAGTTAATCGTGTCATAGCTATCAGCTATGTGTCTAGTAACTTCTTAGTATCTTATTTTTCTTTATTTTTATACGAAATAATACTTATATTATTTCTACCTACTTTTTCTGACGAGACGCTGTGTTTTAGTCTACCTATACTGGCAAGGGTTTATATTTATGTGTATTGGTTCTAAGGATAATTCGTAATTTGTAATACTTGCAAAGCGAGAAGGAAGCTACGTAATTGGTAATTATTTTATACAAATCCCCTAATTTTAATTATAAGTATTTCTCTGTTGCCTGTTGCTTCAACCCTGTTCCCTTTTAAATGAATAAAATAGAATAACCCCACCTTCTTATAGAAAGCGGGGTTCAATTTTTAGTGTTATTTAAAAAGATTTAAAAAGGAGCGATCGCTAAACAAATTGTCGCTAAAATTGCAGCGATGATGTAGAACACGCCAACTACTTGCAATTCTGACCAACCAGACAATTCTAAATGATGATGTAGAGGGGCCATTTTAAACAGACGCTTGCCTTTGCCATCGGGGCCTTTGGTGGCTTTGTAATAGCTTACCTGTGCCATTACAGATAGAGTTTCTACAAAGAAGATGCCACTGAGAATAAATAACGCTACCAGGGTGTTAGTTAACAACGCTACGGCGGCTAAAGCACCACCCAAAGCTAGAGAACCAGTATCTCCCATAAATACGCGGGCGGGGTTGCGGTTGTGTGCCAAGAAGCCTAAACAACCACCGCTTAAAGCTGCACAGAAAACCATTAATTCGGGGGAATTAGGAGCAACTATAGCACCTAATGCTAACAAGGCGATCGCTACTGTCCCACCGGCTAAACCATCAATACCGTCAGTTAAATTAGTTGCATTACTCTCTGCTACCAATACAAACCCAGCCAAAGGCCAGAATAAGAATCCTAAAGGTAGGGCAAAACTCACCCACGGTAATGCAATACTTGTAATGTTAGCTGGTTGATTAAACATCACCCACAGACAGAAAGCTAGAGCAAACCCAATTTGCAGTAACAACTTCATCCGGGGAGAGATGCCTTTGTTAGACTTGCGGCGCAGAATTTGCCAATCATCAATCCAGCCTATTAAACCATAGCTCAGAGTTAATGCGGAGACAGCAAGCACTTGGGGAGCAAAATTAGACCAAACACAAGCAACTATCACCGCTACTGGGATGAAAAATATCCCGCCCATTGTTGGTGTACCCGCTTTCTTTAAGTGGGCTTGGGGGCCGTCTTCGCGGATGATTTGCCCAGCTTTCAGTCTTTGTAGCATCGGAACTACAAAATAACCTACCACTGCTGACATAATGGCAGACATTAACAAAGGCAGAGTCAAAGACATACCCTGCCAAGGGGTTCTGTTTGCCAACCAATCTAAAGTTACGGCTGCTATACCTAGTCCAGTGGCTAAACCAGAAGCTAGACCGATGCCAGAAAAATTCAATCCTTGGTTTGGAGATAATTTAGCGTCCACAAAACCTTCCCTTCACTCCACACTTCATAAAACTGCTTAACTGAAAACGTTTTCGGAAATTTCAGTCATTTCAAGATTAATCTTCATCTAGACTGATATCGTCATCATCATCATCGAGGTAGTCAATGCCGTCATCTCCACCCAGAAATTCTGAGATTTCTTCTTCTTCATCTTGAAAATGAGGTTCTTGAACATCGCGCGCTATGATTCTACCGTTGGCTTGTAGCCAATCCAATAAAGAAGACTCTTGCTTGAGGGGGATGACAGCCGCACGCTGATTCCGAGGTTCTTCACGTAGGGGAGAATTTAACATATAGACTAATAGGCAAAAAAGCTTATGTAACTAGACATTAAGAAGTCTATCACTTGAGACGCGATAATTTAGTTATTTCTTCAACTATGGGCTGAATAAATCCGCAAGTTAAGGAAAATATTTTCTTTAATAGTGATAAAGCAATTGACCATTGATTCTGAGTAATTTTTCCGGCTTCATACATAGGACATTAATATCAATTTAATGTGGCTTTAATCCTGATAGTTTTTTGAGGACATTGGTGATGATCAAAAAAGCGGCTCTCTTAAATGCGATCGCTCCGACAAATCGGGGGTTACTTGCAAGTGAATCACAGAAGCAGGCTATCTTAGCAGCGATCGCCACTTTAGAAGACCTCAACCCTACACCGCGTCCATTAGAGTCTGCCAACTTACTAGAAGGCAATTGGCGGTTACTTTACACTACTAGTAAGGCTCTCTTGAACATAGATCGCCTACCAATCTATAAACTTGGGCAAATTTATCAGTGTATTCGGGTAGAAACTGCCAGTGTTTACAACATCGCCGAGATTTATGGCTTACCTTATCTCAAAGGATTAGTCAGTGTCGCTGCGAAATTTGAGCCAGTTTCAGATCGGCGTGTGCAAGTAAAATTTCAGCGTTCTATTGTTGGGTTACAACGTTTAATAGGATACACTTCTCCAGAGAATTTTATCCAACAAATTGTTGCGGGTAAAAAATTTACGGCTCTGGATGTCCCTATCAAGAGTGAGACACAACAAGGCTGGTTAGATATCACCTACATCGACGAAAACCTCCGCATTGGCAGGGGCAACGAGGGTAGTGTGTTTGTTTTGAGCAAAACATAAGATTTTCCTGAAAAATGTGTTTGCGAACGAAGTTATGCCATTGTTGCCACTTTGTCAAGGGGGTTTTGATACCATACTAGGTTTGTCATCGGAGACATATAAGCAACTAAAGGTAGAGATTGGTAGTTGGGCAGGGGGCAGGGGGCTAATTAATTCAAAATTCAAAATTCAAAATTCAAAATTACAGAACTTTGGGCAGGGAGACAAGGGGGACAAGGTAGACAAGGTAGATTTTTGTTCTAATGCCCATTCCCCATTCCCCATTCCCCATTCCCCATGCCCAAATCAGATAAATAACTTAACAAACCCTCTAGTAACGACCTTCAAGTTGTAGAGTGAAATCAATTAGCCCTAAATAAATGGCGATTGATAACTAAAAAGGGAAAATAATCATGGTACAACGTGGTTCTAAAGTACGTATTCTTCGCCCTGAATCCTACTGGTTTCAAGATGTTGGAACTGTAGCTTCGGTAGACCAAAGCGGCATCAAATACCCTGTAATTGTGCGCTTTGATAAGGTAAATTACTCCGGCATCAACACCAACAACTTTGCTGTTGATGAACTGCTAGAGGTTGAAGCACCCAAGGCTAAAGCTAAAACTAAGTAGCCTAGCCTTGAGGGATTGACTGAACAATTGCCTTAATTCTCTATTCCCTAATGTGGGAGGAGGGAATTAAGGCTTTCCACTGCACACAGTTCAACAACTTAGCTACCTCTGGCAGCAAAGTCAGACTGTGGCCTTATACCGCGCTTGTTCTTTGCTGTGGTTGGTAGCCCCAATTACAGCAAAATAAGTCGCGGTACTTCACAGGGATCATGCAGTTAAAGGTAAAATATAGATAGTTGAGGAATAAAAATTATAATTTTCTCAATCTTGACCCCAGACTACCTTACTAAATCAGCACACACCTGCGGGTATTTGCGGATTATTTTTCTGAGTTTGGGCAAAGATAACATCTATATAATTAATCTGTTTTTTGATCCCGATAAATAAATCCAATTGCTTGCTGAATAAGCTTAAATGCCTGAATTGCCTGAAGTTGAAACAGTGCGTCGGGGTTTGAATCAATTAACCCTAGATCGCAAAATTACGGGTGGGGATGTGTTGCTAAATCGTACCATCGCTCACCCTTTTTCTGTAGATGAGTTTGTAAATGCGATCGCAGGTAAAGCCATAATTAATTGGCAGCGTCGCGGTAAGTATCTCCTGGCTGAACTATCTCAATCTTTCCCATCTTCTCCTTTTGGTGGTTGGTTGGGGGTGCATTTGCGGATGACTGGCCAATTACTATGGTTAAAGCAAGATGAACCACTACACAAGCACACAAGAGTAAGAATCTTTTTTGATCATCAACAGGAATTACGGTTTGTTGATCAGCGTACTTTCGGACAAATGTGGTGGGTTCAGCCTGGGGTGGCGGTAGAAAGTGTCATTACTGGTTTAGGTAAACTGGCGGCTGATCCCTTTTCACCAGAGTTTACTGTTGAGTATTTAGCGGATAAACTACATAATCGCCGCCGTCCGATTAAAACCGCACTCTTAGATCAATCAGTCGTGGCTGGATTGGGTAATATTTACGCTGATGAAGCATTATTTAAAAGTGGCATATTGCCTCAAACTCTCTGTGCAGATTTAAAGTTACAGCAAATTGAACCGTTGCGAACCGCAATTATTGAAGTCTTGGAAACCAGCATTGCTGCTGGCGGGACAACTTTTAGCAATTTCCTGAATGTTAACGGGATAAATGGTAACTATGGCGGTGTTGCCTGGGTTTACAACCGTGGGGGAGAACCCTGTAGAGTTTGTGGCGAAGTGATTCAGAGAATTAAGTTAGCTGGAAGATCCAGCCATTTTTGTCCTCAGTGCCAGTCGTAATTCGTAATTCGTAATTCGTAATGGACTTTGTCCTGACTTTTCACGCTATGTGGAAAAGCTAACGCGAAACCTAACCCCCTAACCCCCTTCCCTGCGTTCGCGCAGCGTGTCGTAGACAGGGAAGGGGGAAAAATTAAAGCCTCTCTCCTTGTAGGGGAGAGGTTTGGAGAGGGGTTTTCCAGATCCCGTGAAAAGTCAGACTTTGTCCCGCTACGCTAACGTAATTCGTAATAGCCTGCGGCTAGGCTAACGCCTCCTATCCGCAATCGCCTAATCCCCTAATCCCCTATAATCTTTTGTAATAAAAATGTCGAAATTTGAGAGGGGAACTTATGGCCATTAAAAAAGGAAATATGGTACGGGCTATCCGTGAGAAGTTGGAAAGTAGTTTAGAGGCTAAAGCTAGTGATACTCGTTTTCCAGCGTATTTGTTTGAAACTAAAGGTGAAGTTGTTGAAATTAAAGGCGATTATGCCCTGGTGATGTTTGGACAAGTACCAACACCCAATATTTGGTTAAGATTAGACCAACTCGAAGCATTTGAGTAAAAACTAAAGACTAGTTAAAATTCAATGGATGTAGGTTGGGTTAAGCACAGCGAAACCCAACAAGAATGTCACCCCAACCTGTATCCTTAATCAATTACGAATTACGAATTACGAATTACGAATTGTTAACCTAGGTGGTATACAGGTTGCATTTGTACTTGAGTTTATGTTGTATTCTTTTGATTCGCCAATTGTGTGCCGTCTACCGCGCGTCTCTATTATCGGTGCTGGTAGGGTTGGTAGTACGTTAGCCCAACGGATTGCTGAGAAAAATCTCGCAGATGTGGTTTTATTAGATATTGTTGAGGGAATGCCCCAAGGTTTGGCACTGGATTTATTGGAAGCTAGGGGTTTGGAATTGCATAATCGTGAGATTATTGGCACAAATGATTATGCTGATACGGCTGGTTCGCAAATTGTGGTGATTACGGCTGGATTTCCCCGCAAACCTGGGATGAGTCGGGATGAGTTACTTAAAACTAATGCCAAGATTGTTGTTAAAGCGGCCAAAAGTGCGATCGCCTATTCTTCCAATGCTATTTTTATCGTAGTCACCAATCCTTTGGATGTGATGACTTATCTTGCTTGGGAAGCCACGGGTTTACCTCGCCAAAGAATTATGGGGATGGCTGGGGTATTAGACTCGGCACGATTTGAAACTTTTATTGCTTTGGAATTGGGGGTATTACCTGCTGATGTTAAGGCGATGGTTTTAGGTAGTCATGGTGATTTGATGCTGCCTTTATCTCGTCATGCCACAGTTAACGGTGTACCCATTACGGAATTATTAGATGCAGACACGATTGAACGCTTGGTAGAGAGAACCCGCAATGGTGGCGCGGAAATTGTGGAATTGATGCAGACTGGCGGCGCATTTTTCGCTCCAGCTTCCGCTACTAGTGTGATGGTGGAATCAATTTTATTGAATCAGTCGCGGTTGTTACCTGTGGCTGCATATCTGCAAGGTGAATATGGTTTAAAAGATGTGGTGATTGGTGTTCCTTGTCGTTTAGGTTGTGGTGGAATTGAGAGTATTTTAGAATTGAATTTGAGTGATAGTGAAAGAGAAGCTTTACATATTTCGGCTCAAGCTGTACGCAAAAATATTCAGCGATCGCAAGAAATTTTAGCGGCTACAAGTTCGATATAATCCAATAGGGTTCAGTTAATTTTTCCTTGCCCTTTCAAGATATTTAAGCCCCTCTCCGCGTCGGAGAGGGGTTGGGGAGAGGTCATCAAACTCAGGTTAATTACAACAAACTTTTTCAATAGTTATTCGTCGTCATCGTCATCGTGGCGGCCTCTGCGGGAACGGCGGACATCACCATATTCTTCCTCGTCTTCATCATCATAGCGGTCTTCACGGGAGCGGCGGCGACCATATTCTTCCTCGTCCTCATCATCATAGTTGTCTTCGCTATTTCGTCTCCCCCTGCGTCCCTGGTATTCCCGATAATCTCTTTCTTCCTCACGTTCTTCACGCCTTGAACCACCAATTAAATCCTGAGCTTTCCGTAAAAAATCGCCCACCATAATCTATTCCTCGCTGAAATATAGCAAGTAAGTTTTTCCAAAATTTGTATTTACCTTTTGTTATGATGAACCGATTTTTTTAGTCTTCCGTCCCGCTTTTGAAATACATTGCGATCGCTCCCCAGGAATAGACTTTTATTGGGGTTATATGTGCAGAGAAATAATGAGCGATAATAGGAAGTTTTTGTGGTGAAATTATAATTTCATCACAAAATTTCCTGCTACTTTCTTAGCATATAGCAGTAAAAATATTTACATAACAAAGCTCATTTATTGTAATTTAAGCAACATAAAAAAGTGATATTCAATTATTTAATATTGCTATTTTTTTAAAAAAATAGCTTTTTTTGCTCAAATCGTAAGAAATTTTTCAATAGTACTGAAGTAGAGTATGTAAGAAAAAGCAAATTATAATATTCTAATAATCAGTTAAATAGGCTACATCACATGGGTTCAGGCAAAGATAGCTTACAAAGTGCCAAAACTAAAACTCGTCTTCTGCTGGCTTTATGGGATTTGGGAGGAACACAGCAGGAAGTAAAGAAAGGGCAACTCAACAAGCGCATTTTATCGAAGGGCAAGAAAGCCGCAGATTATCAAGGTGTATTTGAGGAATTACAGAAACAAGGGACGATATCGATTTCAAAAACAGGATATTCTCTGACATCGCCCAAGGGTGTAAAGGTGCTGAGTGACGCTTTGAGAAGTGGTGAGTTTAAGTTTGATGGCACTATTGTTGGCACTTGGGCGGCGAATGCGTTGGTGAAGTGGATTGGCCAAATTGATATTGCAGAGGTTAGCACATCTACACCAGCTAATGGGAGCAGTGCGATCGCTTCTTATGAAGAGTTCAAGTCAGTGGTGTTGGAAGTCTACGACAAGTTGAACCAGAATTACAACTTTAATGATTTAGTACCAATTTATCGGCTCAGGAGAGAAATAGGCGATCGCGTTAGTCGTGAAAGTTTTAATGAGTGGTTGCTGGAAGTACAAGCTAACGACATTTTTCAGCTAATTGCTGGAGAAATACCAGACTTCACTCCTGATAAACGTGAAGATTCAATCACTATTCCTGAAGTTGGATTGCGTTCTTATGCCAAAAAATTGAGTTGATTAGATTGTCCTCAGATACTTTGAAGTTCCTCACACTAAATAGAATTGTTATGACAAATAATCCTGTTTCTTCAATAGAAGTTGTCAACGCTGCTATTCAAAACCAAAATCCATTCATTAATGCTGGAATTGCTAAAGAGCAAGATGTTTGGGGAAGAAAGCTTCCTGATGTAACTACGCTCAATTCCCATGCTTCTGACACAGTTTTTCAGGCGATTGATCTGGTAAATAAAAGTACATATAGTCAAGATAAAGTAACATCAATAGCCATAACTGCACAACAAGGAGTCGGTAAAACTCATCTTCTCAGCCGTATTCGTCATCGATTAGAACAGGAAGGTGGTGCTTTATTTATCTATGCTAGCGTCAATAACTATACTGACTTGAACTTAGTCAAGTACCAATTTCAGCAAACTTTGGCAGATAGTCTGAGCAAAACTGGTAGCCAAAAGGTTATGCAGTGGCAAGAAGTAGCCGCAGCTATGGCAAACGAAGGTTTTAAATCAATCAAAGCTAATACTCCTAGTCTTTCTGCATGGGATCTACTCGAAAGATTTGATAAAGTCTATGCAAATTGGTTGGCTAAAAATAAAAATTTGATGGATAAACTGACTAGTGAAGTACTCAAAACCAAACCAAATGCAGATCCCTATATCGTTAGAGCTATTTTGTGGACTCTTTCTAATACCCAAGCAACCTTTGCAATCAAATGGCTCTCTGGTGAAGAATTAGCAAAATCAAATGCTGATTTCTTGGGTTTACCAAATGCTGTTAAAACAAATCAAGATAGAGAGGCTGAAGCTCTTAAGAATATTCAACAGATATTAAATTTAGTTAGTTACTATAATTCAGTAGTTATTTGTTTCGATGAAATAGATGTAAAAAATAATGCTAATGATGATGGTTTGCCTACAGAAATTGTAATTGCTAATTTAGTCAAAATCCTTCATGATACCCTTGAAAACTCCGAATTAGGCAAAGGTATTGTAATTATTACAGTTATGTTACCAGAAACCTGGACAGATAAAATACTAAACATACCAGGAGGTACACCTGCTAGAGCATCAAAATATACAGGTATAAAACCAATAGATTTAAGAAATATTGATAGTAATTCTCTTGTTGAATTGGTAAATCTTTGGTTACAAGATTTCTACAAGACAAATAGTTTATTACCACCTCATCCTTTATACCCATTTGAAGAAATTAAGCTGAAAGAATATGGCAAAAGAAGACCAACTATTAGAGAGGCGTTGAAGTGGTGTGCAGAAAACTTTAAAGCTCCAGGAGACATTTTACCAGATGACCCATATGAAAGATTTGAACTTGCTTTGAATAGAGAAATTACAACAGAGAAAGAAAATTATTTGGATGATAATTCTTTAATTGCTGAAGCTTTACGCTTAGGTTTTGAAACACTAAAAGGAGAAATATTAGAAGGGGAAACATCAACAGGCGAAAAATTAAACCAATTAGAGATTATCAATGTTGAAGAAGTGCCAGCTAAATCACAAAATAACGGTTATATTAATTTCAAAGTAATTGCCAGAGAAAATGAAAAAATTATTAAAATTGGATTAGCTGTCATCCAACCACCTAGATCAGTACTATCAGGATTAAATCGACTAACTCAATACCAAACTTTCGATATAAATCGTGGTTGTTTATTGCGTTCTAAATCTCGAAAAATTAATAAAAAAGGAGAGGCTTATCAATTACTCAAGCATCTAGTATCAAACTTGGGTGGTGAATGGGTAGATTTAAAGGCAGAAGAAATCAGACCCATTATTGATATATATTATGTTTATCAAAAGCGTGATAACTACCGAATTAACGATGAGCAGTTCATGACGTTTGCACAAAATTTAACTCGTACTAATCCTTTATTACTAGAGATTTTGAGTTCTCCTTGTGGACAAGTTGATGAAGAAACTATTGAAGCAGAAGAACTGTTAAATGACTTCCTCAGCCCCTCAGTTATAGAAGAAACAGATGATTCGGATGATCTGAGTGATTTGTTTACATAAGCATGAGCGAATCAATCTTACTTCAAACAAGTTTGTTGCTACCTGCTCCTGATATAGCAGCTTTAATTGAAGGCAGAACTATTACAGCTATGCCTCAGAAATTCATCCATCCGGGGCAAAAATTTGCTCTGTGTCCAACTAATATTTTGACCCTATCAAATGAAAAATACTATCGTTCAAATTTTTTACATATTGTCAAAAGTGTTACTGCTAAATTAAATCCTGAAACAGCCTTAATTACATCTTGGGCGAAATGTGAACTGTGTCAAATGCTAAATACTCCAGAATCATTTGATGCTTTGTCTCAATTAACTATCTGGACAAAAGAAGCATTAGAAGAAAATCTCAAACAAAAACCCTATATCTTTTTAGCTTACTTGCGTGTTTATTTACTACCAGAAGTACAGAAGATTGATCTACAAAATCAAATACGCCAATTTATACCTTTGCCAAATTCTCTAACTGTAACTGAATCCAATCCAGTATTAAGCGATCGCACTTTCGCACAACGCAGACAACAACTAGAAAAATTAGAACCTCCAAAGCATCCTGAATTAGAAGAATTGCAGAGTATTCTAGCCCCGCTTGCAATTACTAACCTAGCCGCTAAAGAATTAAATGATGATATTCAAATACTTTTAGGTTGGAGAAATACTAAGCCGACTCAACCAATAAATACAGATTTAGATTGGATAAATGAGATTGCATCTTTGGGTAATCGTAGTAAAGAAGAAGATGTAGGAAAAAATAATTATCAAGCTGGGACAGATTTTGAAATTATAGTTCGTCGAAGCCTTGAGTTTTTAGGCTTTACAGTTGACTATTTCCATAAAGGTGGTGCTGGTGGTGTAGATGTATTCTGTTCACAACCTTATCCATTAGTTGCAGAATGCAAAGCTGGTAAAAAAATTCCTAATGATACCGCAGTACAACTATTAAACTTAGGAACTCTACGCTTAAAAAGCCAGGAATTATTTAAGCAAGCAACTAAATTAATTATCGGGCCAGGTGAAGCTACAATCCAACTCAATGAAGCTGCAAAAGTACAAGATATGGCTATTATTAACCCAGAAACACTGGAAAAACTCATTAAACTGCAAAGCAATCACCGCAACTCAGTAGATTTATTTAAACTAAAACAATACTTAAAAGCAGGTCAATCTGATCAAGAAGTTGAAAAATATATTGATCAAGTTTATTTAGATTTGAGTATGCGATCGCAGATTATCACCGCAGTCAAAGAACTCTCTGAACAAAATAATGAAAGTTCACAAAATACGCATCAACATTTTATAGTTACAGAAATTCGTGTTCATTATAACGCTACTCACAATCCCAAACTAACTGATGAAGTAGTTCATGATTTATTAATAGAACTTTCATCACCGTTAACAGGTTATTTAGGAAGAATTAAAGGTAGTGATTGGAGAAGCGATCGCTTTTACTACCTGCGCGATTTACTAATTAACTAATGATAGCGTAGCATCGATAAGGTTCTTTTTGGAAAAATCCTACCTCACGCCGTGTGCAACTTTCTCTCATACCTAACCCCCAACCCCTTCCCTACAAGGGAAGGGGAGCAAGAATCAAAGTAGAGACATTATATGCAACGTCTCTACAGTTGCAGGGGAGAGGTTGAGAGAGGGGTTTTAAAATAAGTTGCACATTGCGTTACCTTGGGGTTTTGGTGGTTTGCCTATTAGCGTTGAGTCAATTTAATATTAAAAAAAGTAACGGTAAATAAAAAGCGATGTCTTCGACTAGCTTCGCTAACGCACTTAGTCAAACAGCATTATTTCATTGATTTTATATTAATAAAAGTAACAATTAACCAAGAGCGATCGCTTTTTTTTAATATTTAATTTTTATCAGTAAATTTTACTACAAGTTATATACAATACGTTTATATTATACTTGTACCCTATGTTTTTTACTTTACAAAAACTTTTTAATTAATACTGTCGAATAACTAAGCATATGGTTATTACACTGGTATTGAAGCATACTTTTCATAAAGCCAGCGAGAGGAAGATGAATTATGTATTACCAGATTTGGAATTTCTTCTTAAAAGATGATTCCTATAGTTCTTGGAAAGAAAAAATAAAATTTAATTATATTTACACTAACTTTACATGGGAAAAAATTAATGATTTCTTTAAATTTGTGGAAAATAATTTTTTCTTAAAGCATCAATTAGGAGAAACACAAAACCTAGAGGAGTTTATTAGCTTAATTAATGAGAGTGGTTATAATGTAACCTCAGAACAATTAGCTTGGTTTCTCGTTACCAGAAAGCAAATTTGGGAATTTTTTGATTTAGCACAAAAAATACCAGTAATCAAAGATGAATTATTAGCAGCTAAAAGCCCAGAGCATTTTATTAATATTGCCGCTAATTATGGTTATTATTTTACTGTATATGAATTAACCTGGCTATTAACTGAAATCAAGTCATCACCAGAATTAGTAGCTATTAATAACAGCGTCGGAGAAATTGATACTGTATCCAATTACGGCAAAATTGAAATAGGATACTGGATTTGGTTAGCAGAAGAATGGGGACTAATCCCGCCATTTTGTCATAAAAATCCGCCGTTGGCTTTCCTCGCCCAATACAGCCACGATCCTTTTTTACCAGATCGCTGTTATTTACCCAAGAGCTACTTTAAGCTGCATTTCGTTGGTCAACAACGATAAAATAACTGTTAACTGTTAAATTTGTGAAATCAAAACCACTTGTGATTATTTTCTTGAATAAGCAACCCAAGAAACCCGTTTTCATAAGAAAACGGGTTTCTTTTTAATTAGCCAAGAGAAACTTTTAAACTGCTGGGTTGTGCAGCATTTCCGTGGAAGACTACACCGCGTTCATTTGCTTGCAAGTGACGCAGAATCATATAGATTGCTTCAACTTTCTCACCAGCACCCAATTTATCAGCAATTTCTGCCAAAGAGAGGGCTGTTTTTTCTGTTTGCAGTAATCCTACTACTTTCGCTTGCAAATCTAAAATAGCCGCAGCCGCTTTTTTACCTGCTTCTACCCCTGGCTGGTGGTAAGCGTTAATATTTACCAAGCTAGCGTATAAACCAACCGCCCGTTCATACAAAGCAACTAATGCGCCGACAGTCCGGGCATTGACTTGGGGAATGGTTACTGTAATGGAATCACGCTGATTTTCATAGAGGGCTTGACGAGTTCCTTGCAGAAAACCAGAGAGATAGTCACCGGAAGTTACGCCAGGATCAATTTCTGGGGATGCACTTTCACGATCTTCCAAAACTTCGATGAGGGTAGCAAAGAAATTGGGTACACCTTCACGCAATTGCTGTACATAGGCGTGTTGGTCGGTTGAACCTTTGTTACCATACACAGCAATACCTTGATAAACAGTATTACCATCTAAGTCTTTTTCCTTACCCAAGGATTCCATGACTAGCTGTTGTAAGTAGCGGCTAAACAACAGCAAACTATCCTTGTAGGGTAAGACAACCATGTCTTTTTCACCCTTACCATTACCCGCAAAATACCAAGATAACGCCAACAACGCCGCCGGGTTATTCTTCACATCAGCGACGCGGGTAGCGTCATCCATTTCTTTTGCACCTTCTAGCATGGTGCGAACGTCAATACCTTGCAAGGCGGCAGGAACTAACCCGACGGTAGACATTTCCGAAGTCCGTCCACCTACCCAATCATACATGGGGAATCTCGCTAGCCAACCTTCAGCTTTTGCTAATTTATCCAGATTACTATCAGCACTAGTAATAGCTACTGCATAATGAGCAAACTCTAAATTTTGCCCAGCATAGGCTTTTTTGACTTCAATCATGCCATTACGGGGTTCTGGTGTGCCTCCAGATTTGGAGATCACTAGTACTAGTGTGCTAGCAAGATGATTTCTCACTTGCGTTAGCACCCGATCAATACCAGCAGGATCAGTATTGTCGATAAAATGAATCTTTAGAGGTGGAAAATCTGGGGCGAGGGCTTCAGCAACAAATTGAGGGCCAAGGGCAGAACCACCTATACCAATAGAAATAACATCTGTGAAGCGGCTTGCTTTTGGGGGATGAATAGCACCTGTATGAACTTTTTCGGCAAAAGCTTCAACTTGTTCTAAGGTTTGCACAATTTCTTGTGTCAGTTCTGGAGTGGGGGCTAAATCTGGGTTTCTGAGCCAGTAGTGTCCCACCATGCGGTTTTCGTCAGGATTAGCGATCGCGCCTTGCTCCAATTGAGCCATATCAGCAAACGCTTTGTCAAACTTCGGCTGCAACGACTTCACGAAGGCATCATCAAAACGCATCCGACTTACATCTAGATACAGTCCTAATCCCTCGTGGAAATATAACCAATCTTGGTATCGTTGCCAAAGTGCCTTCGCATCCATAGGGAAATCTCTAGTAAAGTGTCCTTAAAATCAAGTTTAATGTAACGGTAGACGCATCCCTGCTTTGCCTTATACAGTTTTTAGTGTTGAGAAGCTCATCACCCTAAACATCTGGCATAGGTATGACGCGAAGAAATTTAACAATCTCTCCCCGGATTTCGATACCAACCAAATAATCATCTATAGTAAACCGATGAAAAATGCCTTCATCATCAAGTTGCCGTAATTCTGGCAGACAATGCAAATTCCACTTTTCAGCAAACTCAAAAAACACAAAATCATATACTCGCTGATAAGCAGCAGGTTCTAAACTTTTCAGGTCTACTAAAAAAGACCTAGCATAACGCATTTCTAGATTCACTGCGTTCACCTTAGTAGGGGCATATCAATTCAAAATTCAAAATTCAAAATTCAAAAAATTTGGGGCATGGGGCATGGGGAATTGGGCATTGGGGTAAAATTTACCTTGTCTTCCTTGTCTTCCTTGCACCCAGATCCCAGCCCCCTCTGCCTCCAACCGAATCCCCCAATCCTAAACAAACATCATCATTCTGACGGCTTCATCATGGGTTAAGATATCCCACGGTTGCTGCGATCGCTTGACTTGTTGTATTGCTCTTAGCATATAAAAATCACAATGCAGCGCATGGATATCATTCCAAACGCTTTCCAGTTCTTCGTCCCCCAACTGCTCAATTAAATGATGGATTCTAATTCTCAACAAGTTCATTTATTCTTTATATCAACCGAAACACAAACGTATTGTTCCCAAATATTGTCTAGGTTTAACGGTAGGGGTGTAGGGGTGTAGGGGTGTAGGGGGACAAGGGAGATGAGGAGCAGGGGGAGCAGGGGGAGCAGGGGGAGAAAAATACAATGCCCAATGCCCAATTCCCAATTCCCAATTCCCAATTCCCCATGCCCCATGCCCAATGCCCAATGCCCAATGCCCAATTCCCAATAACCAATGATTGAATATCTTATTTTTCTCGCCATTTCTACAGCAACCTTTGCCCTGTTTAGTTTAGGACTCAATTTACAGTGGGGTTTTACAGGGTTAATTAACTTTGGTCATATCGCTTTTATGACCTTGGGTGCTTATACTACTGTGTTATTAAGCCTTAAGGGTGTTCCCTTATTGATATCAGCCCTAATTGGGGCAGTTGTCGCAGCTTTATTAGGTTTAATTATCGGTTTAGCAACTCTACGCCTGCGTGAAGATTATTTAGCAATTGTCACCATCGGCACTGGTGAACTAATTCGCTTGGTAGTGAATAACCAAGAGTTACCTGTGGGTGATACTTGGGTATCTGGGGCGTTTGGTGTGCAGAGTTATCCTATCCCTCTCTCAACACAGCCAAATTTGGTGTTCCGCTTGGGGATGATTGGTGTGTTAACGCTGCTGTTAGGGATTACTATCTTCTCATTGTGGCGGTGGATTCGTCATGCTCAAAAATCGCGGGTTGCTGATTCTGGTTACAGTGTCGGTAACAAACAAGAATTTACTTCGCGGTTGGTGGTGGGCGGTATTTTAGGCTTATTAGCAACGGCAATTTATATTTCTGGGGTAATTACACTCTATAACTACATCCCCAAAGCCGGTTTAATGTTGTTATCGCTGTTAGTGTTAGCGTTTGTCTTTTGGCGGTTGGAATATTTAGTGCGATCGCCTTGGGGTAGAATCCTTAAAGCTATCCGCGAAGATGAAGAAGTACCCAAAGCTGTGGGTAAAAATGTGTTTTGGTACAAGTTACAATCTTTGATGTTGGGTGGTGCGATCGCAGGTGTGGCTGGTGCTTTCTTCGCTTGGCAAATCAGTGCTATCTACCCTGATAACTTCCAGCCACAGCTAACTTTTGACGCATGGATTATGGTGATTTTGGGCGGTTCTGGTAATAATATCGGCACAATTTTAGGTGCAGTGATTTATTTTGCCTACGATGCCATTACCCGTGAAGTTTTACCCCAAATCATTCCTCTGGATACAGCCCGCTTAGGTGCATTTAGAATCATGGTTATTGGTCTGATTTTAATGGTGCTGATGATTTGGCGGCCTCAAGGTATTTTAGGGAAAAAGGAGGAACTCACCCTTGGTAAATAACCAATCACCCCCACTTCCCTTACTCGCAGCTACCGGACTTTGTAAAAGTTTTGGCGGAATTAAAGCTGTTAGTGAAGCCAAAATTGAAGTTGCTCAAGGCAGTATTACCGGCTTGATTGGCCCCAATGGTGCTGGTAAAACTACCTTATTTAACTTACTTTCCAGTTTCATTCGTCCAGATAAGGGACGGGTGATTTTTGACGGTGAACCCATCCAAAACCTACAACCCTACCAAATCGCCCAGCAAGGATTAGTACGGACTTTTCAGGTAGCGCGTACCCTCTCCCGACTATCAGTGTTAGAAAATATGCTGTTAGCAGCCCAAAAACAAACCGGGGAAAACTTCTGGCAAGTGCAGTTACAGCCCCAGGTAGTTGCTCAAGAAGAAAAGGAATTAAAAGCCAGAGCCATGACAGTGCTAGAATCTGTCGGTTTAGCCCATAAAGCCTATGATTATGCTGGTGGCTTGTCTGGGGGACAACGCAAGCTGCTAGAAATGGGTAGAGCCTTAATGACTAATCCCAAGTTGATTTTGTTAGATGAGCCAGCCGCCGGAGTCAATCCCAGATTAATTGATGATATATGCGATCGCATTACCAAGTGGAATGAAGATGGCATGACTTTTCTGATTATTGAACACAACATGGATGTAATTATGTCCTTGTGCGATCGCGTTTGGGTACTGGCAGAAGGTAGGAACTTAGCTGATGGCACACCCGCCCAAATTCAAAACAATCCCCAAGTTTTAGAAGCTTACTTGGGGCAATGAGGCAGGGGACTGGGGATTGGGGATTGGGGATTGGGGATTGGGGACTGGGGGCAGGGAGCAAGGGAGAAAAAATTACTTATTACTTATTACTCACCGTTCGCGTAATAGAATTTGACTAAGAGGAATTATCTACAAGATTGCTA
>JBODRP010000087.1:0-17315 GCA_050633005.1 Trichormus sp.
GGTATGATCCTCAAACCATCTGCGACAAGCATTTTCTAGTTCGTCAACAATGTTTCTCCATGTTTCCCGGCTGGCTACATTCGTTACCTGTACTGGAACTGCTTGTAGTTGACGATTATTCTCTGGTGGAATATTTTGCCCACTATTCTCTAGTGAAATATTTTTCCAGTCTTCATACAACTGTGGTATTTCTGGTGCAGGCGGAATGTTCGGTAAATTATCATCATCTTGAATAGTCAAACCATCTTCTAAAATTTGCAGCTTGACGGCAAAACCGTCCACGAAGCTACCGTGATTAATCTCAATGATGACAGTAACGTTTTCAGGTAGTTGAGGTTTAGAGGATGGTGACACCATAAGCAAGGCAGAGGTGAGGAATTTATTTAATTAGATAAGCATGATTGAGTAAAACTCCGCAATGATCAGCTAATGATCAGTTATCGTAATTCGTAATGGGCTGCGCCCCGCTACGCTCTAAGCGCAGCTATGCCGCAGGCTTTACGTAATTCGTAATTCGTAATTAAGAAAGTTAGATACTATCTGGGTTTTGGGGTTGGCAATTGCTGTTAAACTATAAAATCCTCGGTAAAAGTGGCATCATTGAGAACAACGCTGATACTGAAGCGATCGCCTGGATCTGCTGTAAACTTAAATTGAATGTAATTATCTTGTTGGCGAGATTCCACCTCAAAAAATTGATTCCCAATGTCATCTAGTCCAATTAACTTCAACCCGACTGGTAAATGAGATTGTTGTTCTGGGGGATATAACCTGAAAAGAATTAACACCCTGCCGTCTGATTTCGGCAAAATACCCACTATCAATACTACCGCATGACCTAATAGATAAATTCCTAAATCTTTAGCACTGATGACGGGGCAAGCTGGATGTTTGGGATCTAGTTCCCAGAGTAATTCCGCAGACTGCCAACGAATTTCGTCATCTGGGGTAGTTTGGATGAGATTTACTAAAGCTTCCTGGGGACTAAGATTACTAGGATGATGAGTAGACTGACGACGGTAGAGTTGTTCTACCTGTTGAGGCAGAGAAACCTGACTGCGCTGGGGATGAAGTGCCTCACCTCGAAGCATATTTACTAAGTTTTGGGGAGGTTGCCAATCGAATTGAAAGCTGTGTTTGAGCCATTGACTTAGTTGTACAGTTAACTCTGATGGTGGTTCTGATGTTAAAAATTCTAGTAAAACATCAAGAGGTTGAAAATAACTGCGCGGTAGTTCACAAACAGCGACAGATTCCACAAATCCTAAAATTTGCGCCTCTTGGTAAGGTTCATCTAGTTCAATCATCACATAACCGAGACGATCTGACCAGACTTCCGGGGGAATGTAACATTTGTGATCGCACTTTTGCAAAGACCGACATTCTAAAAATCCCTTTAAACTGGGAATATACAAGTCTGCAATGTTTTCTAATTGCTGTTCTAAGGGATTCCAACAGTGACTAGCTGCTAAATCGGTATCAATTCCCATGATTTCTAAACAACGCTGAGTTACTAACACAGCTAAAGTATTACGATAAACTTGTTGCGATCGCGCTTGAGTTGGCTGTTGTTGAGCAAACTGGTAAGCTTGTTGGCGATCTGTAGGTGCGATCGTTATTGTAATTGGTTCAATCATGGTAGGTAACAAAAAACTTGTGATTAAGAATGTAGAGGTGTCTGATTGTGTCAATTTGATTAATTAGACAACAACTCTTTAAAAATCGGAAAACATCGCATCTTGCAAAATCTCCTTAAAGCCGTCACTTCCACTTGATGCTTTTGAGCTACAGCATCCCAAGAAAACTCACCTTTATCCCGTAACATCTGCAAAATATGAATCAATAAAAACTGACAGTTAACATCAGGATGATTTTGCATTCGGCAATTTCGCAACCGATGAGAATGATTCTGCACTAACTCTAACCATTCTTGGATAGTTTCCTGCCAACGCTCCGGCTCAGGCGCAGGAGGATAAATCCATTCCTGATTTTCTTCATCATTGGGAAGATATAACCGTCTTTGATATTCTTTATTTTGTTCTCGAATCACATCTAAAAGGCGGAATTTTAGCTTTTGGTTAAACCAAGTCACAAAACTCGCCCTTTCGGGATTATATGCTTGACAAATATCCCTGTTAAACCATTCCCAAGTACGTGATAAAGCTTCCTCATAAATATCCGGCGATATCTTCCCACCCCCACACCAAATTAGCCGAGAACACTTCATCATCAAGATAATCAACTCTTGCGCGTCAATTGCCACATGAGGATCATCCGTTTGACAGGCTCGCTCAAACAACCATCGCCGCGCCGGTATATCATTCATGATTTCCTGGAGCTTTTTTGGTTGCTGTAATAGCTTGCTCTTGGCACTGGGATTAGTTAAAGCCGCTTGTAGGCAGCTAATTCTCATCAATTCATTAGACATACAGATTATTTAATTGAGGTTTGAATCTCAACACAGCACCTACTCCCCCTAAACTATCTGAAGGGTTATCAGGGTGGGAGAGGTGAGAACTAGCTATTGTTTACAAATCTTCATGGTTTGTAGTAAGCAGTTTAGTGCATGGAAATTCAGGACTAAAGTCCTGACTACAAACTTTATGCTACATCAGTATGATAATTTCTGGGTATAGTTAGGTTCTCTCACACCGACGCACCTTAGATTTTGAAAAGCTGCCTTTGTTTGAATCTGTTACATTTGCATTGTTTTAATGAACTAGATGTTAGGATTAGATCAGACATTTAGCTATACTCTGCTGAATGTTACAATCAGAGCATAAATATTGAAATTAACTTGATGAGTTTATCACTGCAAAAAATGTTCAGCGAGATTGACAAACTCACACCAGAAGAGCAAGTAACGTTGCTGGAACATTTAGTAGAACGCATGAAAAAGCACCTGATTCCAGCACAAACTAAACGCAAATGGAGCGATTTAAAAGGTATGGCTGCTCATCCACTCTTTGGTGAAGATGCTCAAAAGTGGGTTTCTCAAACTAGACGAGAAGGAGATGAACATCGAGAAGATTTGTTAAAAACAGAATAATGAGAATTAGTGAAGCATTGGCAGGGGTTTCTGATATATTTATTGATACAGCACCAGTTATTTATTTTGTAGAGCGTAATCCACAGTTTTTCTATTTAGTAGAACCAATTTTTGATCGATTGGAAACTGATATTCAAGCCGTGGTATCTCCGATAACATTATCTGAATGTTTGGTGGGTGCTATACGCTCAGGTTTACCGGATTTAGAGCAAGCCTTTGTTGATGTATTACTCAGTAATGAAGTTGTTTTTGTAGATATCAATGCTGCTGTTGCACAAAATGCTGCAAACATTCGGATGCGTTACAATCTTCAGTTACCCGATGCTTTGCAGATTGCAACTGCTATCTCAAGCGGTTGTGATGCTTTTTTGACTAATGATGCAGCTTTGCAGCGAGTCATAGAGTTGAAAATTTTGGTAGTTAGTGAGTTAGAGTTAGGGTAAATTAATTTCTAAATATCTGTTGTGAGTTTAGTAGTTTGGTAGGGTGGGTCAGTATGAATAATTTCCGGGTATAGTTAGCTTCTCTCGCACTGACGCACCCTTTCTAAAAAACCGGGTTTCTGAATGAAAGATTCAGGTTTCTAAGCTGAAGGATTGGCAAGAAACCCGGTTTTTAACCAGATGAGGATATTTTTGCCTTAAATCTTGGAACAGTTCGTCCGTTCGTTCCCTCTCCCGAAGGGAGTTGATTTTACCATAGATAATTGGTGTTGGGTTTCCTTGCGTCAACCCAACCTACGCCTTATTACTCATTACTCATTACTCATTACTTAATCATACTTACCACTTGATTAAATTTAGAGGTTACTGTATGATAATTAAAATACTCATCCTAAAATCTGAAAAAAATTTGATCGCGCAGAGCGCGAGAGGGTAAGAAGAGAAAAGAAAAAAGCGCAGAGTGCTAAAGGGCAAAAGTGTAAAGAATTAAGTCCTCGCGGCGGAAACTACAACCCGAAAACCGATGTTGCTGCCCCTGCTGTCCGGCCCGTAGTTGTAACGACACGCAGAACGGCAAAGCCTAGGGACGTCGTACCAAGAACCACCGCGCCGCAGCCGAAATTGATTATCATTATCGGCTGACCAAGCACTTCCGTCGGTAGGCGCGTTATTATAATTTCCGTGCCACTCATCCTGACACCATTCCCATATATTACCACACATATCAAATAAACCAAAGGGGTTTGCAGGAAAATTTCCTACATCGGTTGTTTGTTGATAACTATTGTCGTAATTTGCTAAGTCCTTGGTAATTGTCTCACCAAAGTAATATGGAGTAGTCGTCCCGGCACGACAGGCATATTCCCATTCCGCTTCACTTGGTAAACGATAGATTCTGCCAGTTTTTTGAGATAATCTCGCGCAAAACTCTACCGCATCATGCCAAGAAACTTTTTCTACCGGGCGGTTAGCACCTTTAAAACGAGATGGGTTGGGTTCTAAATCAATCGTCACCTTAGCAAAACCAGCAACGGCTTGCCATTGAGCTTGAGTTACAGGGAATTTACCTATGAAAAAGGATTTGACATTAACTTGATGCTGTGGACTTTCATAATCATATCGTCCTTGTTCATTTTCTGGCGAACCCATGAGAAATTTACCCCCAGGAATTGCCACCATATCTAAAGCTACGCCATTAGCTAAGTTTTCTCTAAAATACTCAGCACGTCCCCGAATACGCTTGATTTCATGTTTCTTTCCTAAACCTAAAAACCCTGAATTTGTAACTGTAATAGTAGCGGTGTCAAATTCAAAGGTTTGAGTTTTAATAATGGGGTTAGATTTAGCCTGAAATGCTTGCTTTTGTTGTCTTTGCTGTTGTTGTTGGCGTAGTTTTTCCGCTTCCTGCTGCTGTCGCTGTAATTCGGCTTGCTGCTGTTGTTGACGTAATCTTTCAGCTTCCTGCTGCTGTCGCTGTAATTCGGTTTGTTGCTGCTGTTGGCGTAGTTTTTCCGTTTCCTGCTGCTGTTGTTGAGATTTTGACTGTAGTGGTGCAAATACTCTTGCTTCTATCGCTGCAATATCTTCCTTCCGTATTCCCAAATATTGCTGATAGTCTTGTAATTCCTTTTGTGTTTGCTGACTCAAGGGATATTCTTGCTTGACTACATCAATCAATGTCTGCTCATACTCTTGTAACTTGCGTTGATATTCCCGATACGGTTGCAAAACTTGTGCTTGAATTTCTCTAGCTTCCTGTTCAGTTAACCCCAACTCAACGCGCCTTGATTCTAATATTCTCAAAGCAATGACAGAAAGATTACCTTCACCCTGCTGGGCGCGACTGGTGACTTCTTGCAGATATAATTCCTTGTGAACCTCAGATAAAACTGTGGGTGGTAACGATGCGGGAACTGAAATTAAAGCTTGCAGTGCTTCTGTGGCGTTAAGATAGCGCATACTGAAGTGATGACGCACCATTTTAGTTAACACTTCAGCTAAATGATTACTTACCTGTACTTGATTTTGCCAGATAATTTCCCCTGTTTGGCTGTCTTCTGGCAATTCTTGGGGTAAAACACCAGTCAAAGCTTGAATAGCCATTACCCCTAACGCATAAATATCACTACCAAAACAAGGTTTACCGCGATACTGTTCATAGGACATATAACCAGGCGTGCCAATCACCACGCTAGAATTGACTTCACCTTGGCTATTAATCATTAATGTTCCTAATTCTTTGACTGCGCCGAAGTCAATTAAGATAATTTTGCCATCTTGACGACGCATCAAGTTTTGGGGTTTGATGTCGCGGTGAATAACTCCCTGTTGATGGACAAAGGAAAGGATTTCTAAGGCATCTTGTAAAAGTTTAGTTACATAACTTTCACTCAGTCGCTTACCAGGGACGATTTCTCGACTTAAATCTTGTCCTTCGATAAACTCTTGTACTATATATAAATTGTCGTCTTGGTTAAAGTGTGCCAGTAGTTGGGGAATTTGGGGATGTTTCCCCAGCCTTTCGAGGATAGCGGCTTCTTTCTCAAAAAATTCGATAACACGGCTTTGGGTTTGGTTAGGACGCAGTTGTTTCACAACACATAAGGGTTTACTAGGTTGGTCATTATCCCTAGCCAGATATGTGACAGCAAAACCACCGCCACCTAGTAACTTGATGATTTCGTAGCGTCCCCTGAGCGTGTTCAAGATGAGTATAAACCCTGATAAGCTTGATTAATCTCAGTCTAATTGTTGAGGGTTACATCTGGCAAGACGGAATTAATTCGTAATTCGTAATTCGTAATTCGTAATACCGCTACGCGGAAGCAAGCTACGTAATTCGTAATAGCATACGGAAGGCTACACGACGCAGTAGGAAAGGTTTGCGCCTACGTAATTCGTAATTTACTCATTACTCATTACTCATTACTCATTACTCATTACTCATACAAACTCTATGCTGCATCAGAAAAATACATCACTTGCCCACCATAAGCTAGACGCAAATTTTCTGGTGTGAGTACTTGTTGTCTTGCACCTGTGGCGACGAGTTCGCGGTTGAGTAAGACTAAATCATCAAAGTGGCTAATAGATTCGCCTAAATCATGGTTAACTACCAACACAATTTTATTAGCCGCAGCCAATTCATGAAAGACATCAAAAACTACTGCTTGGGTTTTTTGATCAATCCCTACCAACGGTTCATCAAAACAAAAAATTTCGGCTTGCTGCGCTAAGGCACGGGCTAAAAATACTCGTTGCTGTTGTCCCCCTGATAATTGTCCTATGGGGCGATCGCATAATTCTATCATCCCTACTCTTTCTAAGGCATTCTTTGCTACCTGACGGCTCACATTAGAAAAACTACGTAACCATCCTGTCTTTTTTACTCTTCCCATCATGACTACATCCCAAACCGTGGCGGGATAAGTCCAGTCAATTTGACTACGCTGGGGAACATAGGCGACTTGCTGTAATTGCTGCATCAATGGTTTACCTTGATACAACACTCTGCCACTAGTCAAGGGAACTAAACCCAGCATCGCTTTCATTAAGGTGCTTTTACCCGCACCGTTAGGGCCAAAAATCCCTGTTAGTCGTCCCGGTTTGACAATACAATTAATATCCCGCAAGGCTTCTTGTGTACGATAGTGTACCCCTAGATGGGCAATGTTAATGTTGCTGGTAGCTGTCATGGTATTCAACCCAACTAGATGGGAATTTGCTTCTAGGGAAGAATTAGCGGTTTTCATAGTGTCATTTCCGAGACTACAACTAAAAAATGAAAAGATTATGAAAATACTGTAACTTAAAAAATGAGAAAAATATGAAAACAAAGATAACAAGTTTATGGCAGCAATTACTCATTCAAAAGCCAGATATTGGGGTAAGGCGGTATTAGGGGTAGTTGTAGGACTTTTGATACATGGCTGTACACAAGCTAACTCTAACCGTACTCCCTCCGTCACCGATGGTAAGCCGAAAGTAGTAGCAACGAGTACAGTCATTGCCGATTTAGCAGGTGAAGTTGGGGGGGAAGAAATTCAACTCCAGGGAATTTTGCAACCTGGTGCAGATCCTCATGTGTATGAACCAGTGCCAGCAGACAGCCGATATTTAGAAGAAGCTGATTTGATTTTGTATAACGGGTATAACTTAGAACCGGGAATCATTAAGTTAATGAATGCGGCTGGTGGCAAGGCGCGCAGGTTAGCTGTCGGGGAAGTGGTGAAGTCATTAGAGTTAGATAAAGGCAAAGGTGAAATCGTCCCAGATCCTCACGTTTGGGGGAGTGCAGAAAATGCGATCGCAATGGTGAATGCCATTCGAGATGCTTTAATAGAGTTATCACCGGAAGATAAAGATAAATTTACCCAAAATGCGGCGCAACTGACACAAGAGTTACAACAGTTGCATAGTTGGATTAATCAACAAATCCAAACCATACCCGCCAAAAATCGCCAACTCGTCACAACTCACGACGCTTTTCAATATTATGGACGAACTTACGGAATTGCGATCGCAGGCACATTAATTGGTATTAGCACCGAAGAACAACCAAGCGCGCAAACAGTACAGCAATTAGTAGAATCTATTAAAAAAATCGGTGTCCCGGCAATTTTTGCGGAAACTACAATTAACCCAGCTTTAATTACAACCGTTGCTCAAGAAGCTGGCGTGAAACTTGCACCCAATGAACTTTATTCTGACTCCATTGGTGCAGCAGGAAGTAATGCCGACTCTTATATCAAAATGATGGTAGCAAATACCCGCACCATTGTAGAGGCTTTAGGAGGTAAATATACACCTTTTGAACTGAAGAAATGAAACAACAGAGAGTATCAAAGCAGGCGTTGGCTCAACCTCTGTCTACGACACGCTCCGCGAACGTAGAGATGGCGTTCCGTTTTGGGATCTCTTGTGCTAGAAAATAAAGTTGTGTAGCGTGTAACAGTTTAATGGTAAGTGTAAAAAATAGCACTCTAATACTCAAGTTTTCAACTGTTTAAATCCCAAGACCCCTACAAGAGAACCGATGAAACCATCCATCAAGGTCATCCTCACTACCGCCCTCGTCACTGTTGTCTCTGGTAGCCCGGCTTTGGCCCAGTTTGGCGCACCCAGTAGTCTCAGCTTCAGCAATATGAACGCCTACCTCAGCGTTCAGAAAAACGCTGCCTTGGTGCGTCAAGCTCAGTCAAATCTCAACAGCATCAATCGGCGCAACAACAGCAGCCAGCGCGCCCAAGCCACCGCCCGCAGCCAAGCCCAAACTGCCCCAAGAACTACCTTCCGCCCCGGCTCGCAGCGTTTGATGGTGACGCAGTTCGCCCGCAGTTTGAGTAGTGACCCCGCCATAGTACGCCAGTCAACCAAAGCCTTTACCGAGGGCTTCAAAGCTTTTGAGGAAGAAGCCCGCCGTTTAGGCCGCCCCAACAACGTGGCGATGGCCTTCACCTACTTGGTGGGGGTTTGCTACATGGTACACTACGGCGAAGAACCCACCGAAGCCGCGCTGATGAACCTCCAAGCCAACAGTGATGAGGCCTTCGGTTCATCGACAGCATTCAAAGCACTGAACAGCCAAGAACGCCAAAAACTATATGAAACCTTCGTGCTGATGGCGACACTGCCTTTGGCTGGCTACCAAGTAGCAATCGAGGAGAACGACCAAGAGTTGCTCAATACCTACCGCGAGATTGCCGGGGTAGCCCTTGAGACTGCCCTGGGGGTGCGCCCAGATCGGTTGCGGTTCACAGCGACGGGGTTGGAACTGCGCTAATGCTCGCAGTGAAGTAAGAAATAAATGTCACAATTGATAGTTGATGCGTGACGCTATAAGTCTCATGACTACGTTCACATACTTTCGCAGCGTCACACATCCTACATCAAAAATATGCCAGTTGCGTGAGTCCTAACTCTTTCTCTAGAAAGAACTAATTAGTCATGTAATTTTCTACATTGTATTAGTAAATACATAAAATTTAATTGTGGAAATCATCATGACTAAAGAATTAGAAAATCAAAATAATCAATCAGAAGAAATTAGACAACCAGTCAGCGAAGATTGGCACTCCCGTAAAGAACCAAATGTGAAAGAAAGGAACTTAACAGCCAACCCAGGAGATAGAATTTCTGAAGAACCTCAATCTATTGAAGAGAAAGCCAAACAAGTTGCTGTAGATGTACCTGATATCACAGGTGATCAAATTACAGTCCCAACTTATTTTGTAGTAGAATATCCCGATGGTGAAAAAAAAGCACTCCATCATGTCAAAGATGCGGAAGAAATTTCTGATGTAATTCGTCAAGCGAGAGTAGACGAAAAAGGCGATCGCATTTGGTGGTAATGTTGACTCAAAGTATATGTAGGGTGTGTTAGGCGCAAGCCGTAACGCACCGCCAGCTTTGGGTGTGCTTTAGTCTCGCTATCTGTTCAACAACCAAATATGAGTCCTATATAAACAGGATTTACCCAAGTGTCACAATTGATAATTGGTGCGTGACGCTATCAGTCTCATAACTACCTTCAAAAACTTTGGCAGCGTCACACCCTACTTGAAAAATATGCCATTCACAATTGATGATTGGTGCGTGACGCTATCAGTCTCATGACTACGTTGAAAAACTTTGGCAGCGTCACACACCCTACCTAATTTTAGTATTCAGGAACTGAAGGATCTACTTCCCGACTCCAAGCGGTGATCCCACCTTTGACATTTGTACCCACAATACCCGCATCTTTAAGGATAGCTAGAGCTTTAGCCGAACGCCCACCCATTTTACAATGAGCAATTAAACGATGACCGTTGAGTAATTCTTTGACTTTAGCGACACCGTCACCGTTTTCAATTTCTGGTAAGGGTACTAATACTGAACCAGGAATTTTAGCAATGTCGTACTCATGGGGGTTACGGACATCTAGCAGCACAAAATCCTTTGCACCACTATCAAGTAATTCCTTCAACTGAGTTACAGTCATTTCTTGCATATTTTGTTGCTGTTGCGCCTCGGCTGCTTTCGCTTGGGGAATACCACAGAATTGTTCGTAGTCTATTAGCTTTTCAATCACTGGACGGATGGGATTAGGACGCAGCTTTAACTCCCGGAATTTCATATCTAGGGCATTGTATAACAACAGTCTGCCACTTAAAGTATTACCATTGCCCAGAATAATTTTAACGGTTTCTGTGGCTTGAATCACACCAATCATCCCTGGCAGAATCCCTAATACTCCACCTTCTGCACAGGAAGGAACCATTCCTGGTGGTGGTGGTTCTGGATATAAGTCGCGGTAGTTTGGCCCGTCTTCGTAGTTAAATACAGTTGCTTGTCCTTCAAAGCGGAAAATTGAACCGTAGACGTTGGGTTTGTTTAATAATACACAAGCGTCGTTAACTAGATATCTTGTGGGGAAGTTATCTGTACCATCGACAACAATATCATAAGGTCTGATGATATCTAGGGCATTTTCGGAACTGAGACGGGTTTCATAGAGATCAACTTGACAATAGGGGTTAATCTCGTGAATACGATTTTTCGCTGATTCAATCTTGGGTTTACCTACCCAGGATGTACCGTGAATAACTTGGCGTTGCAGGTTGGAAGTATCCACAACATCGAAATCAACGATACCAATGCGGCCGATACCTGCGGCTGCTAAATATAACAGTAGTGGTGAACCTAGTCCACCTGTACCGATACATAATACACTGGCAGCTTTCAGGCGTTTTTGCCCTTCTACTCCCACCTCCGGCAAAATGAGGTGACGAGAGTAGCGTTCGTAGTCGTCTTTAGTTAGCTGGATATCTTCCAGATTGGGATTGAGCATAATAGTTTCAATGAGGAAGCGCGGATTATTGATTGTATCGAAAAATGATATGCGTCTTTACGTTTAATTATTTAAATTATGTTATCGAAAATTTGGGTTGAAAACCCCGTCGTTCTACGACGGCTTTATCCTTTTGTGGTAGCATAAGAGTGTGGTTAATTGGTCGTACCACTTTGTCGTTCGCGGTAGCGTTGCGTAGCAAGCTACGCGGAGCGTCTTTGCCAGGAGAAAGCCATGATTGTTTACGAGTTTAAGGTTAAGGGTAAAGAAAAGCAATATCAGGCAATAGATGAAGCAATTCGTACCAGCCAATTCATTCAAAATAAGTGCTTGCGCTATTGGATGGATAACAAGGATTCAAAGGTAGATAAGTACGCATTGAATAAGTATTGTGCTGTATTAGCGGCGCAATTCCCTTTTGCTGATGAACTCAATTCAATGGCTAGACAATCGGCGGCGGAACGTTGTTGGAGTGCGATAGCTAGGTTTTACGACAACTGCAAGAAAAAATTCAAAGGTAAAAAGGGGTTTCCTAAATTTAAGAAAAACTGTCGTTCAGTTGAATACAAATCAACGGGATGGAAGCTAACTCTTAATCGTAAGTCGATAACTTTCTCAGACAAAAAAGGGATTGGAACTCTGAAATTAAAAGGGACTTACGACCTGAATTACTACGACATCAAGCAAATTAAGCGTGTCCGTTTGGTACGTCGTGCTGATGGGTATTACGCCCAATTTGCGATTGACGTTGATGCCAGGATAGAAACTCAACCCTCACATCAATTAGTGGGTATTGACTTGGGGCTAAAGTATTTCATTGCTGATAATAAAGGCAATGTCGAACCATCCCCCCAGTTCTACCGCAAGTCAGAAAAACAGTTAAACCGTGCAAATCGCAAAAAGTCTAAGAAGTTCAGCAAAGAAAAGAAGAAAGCTCGCGCCAGACAATCCAACAATTACCACAAAGCTAGAAATAGATATGCCCGTAAGCATTTAAGAGTAAGTAGGCAACGAAAAGAGTATTGCAAGAGATTAGCATACTCCGTCATCCAATCTAATGATTTGGTCGCCTATGAAGATTTAAATGTGAAGGGTTTGGTACGTAACCCGCAACTGGCAAAATCAATTAGTGATGCTGGTTGGTCAACTTTCCGAGAGTGGTTAGAATATTTTGGTCAGAAATATGGGAAAGTAACAGTTGCTGTTCCTCCCTATAATACAAGCCAAAATTGCTCTAACTGTGGTGAGAAAGTGCAAAAATCTCTGTCTACAAGGACTCATGTTTGTCCACATTGTGGATATGTGGAAGATAGAGACATCAATGCAGCAATCAATATTTTGAGACGAGGACTCAGTACGGTAGGGATACGGTCACTTACGCTACAGGAGATTTGCCCTCTTGGGCGATTGGCCGCGGCCTGTCGTCTAACGGCGAGTCTGTGAATGTAGAATCCCCATGCCTTTAGGCTGGGGAGTGTCAACAGGAAATATAGGGACTGGGGATTTAAATCAGTCAACAGTGATTAAGTAACTGATAACTATCGTCACAGTGTTGTCTGAGGCGATCGCGCTCTTCAACGCCAATTTCGGTGCTTGAACAAGTATAAAATATTTTTAAAACAAATGACTTACGATGCCACTAACTAAACCGCGCGACATTCAAGTAATGCCCATTGCTACGGATACCACAATTGTGCGATCGCGCAGTTGGGCAAGGTTAAGATTTGAAATTGAATATGCTCTTGCTAAGGGTACAACTGCTAATTCTTATTTAATTCAAGGTGATCAAGTCGCACTAATTGACCCACCAGGGGAAACTTTCACCCAAATTTACCTGGAGGCTTTACAGCAACGATTTGATGTCAATACAATTGATTATGTCATTCTCGGTCACGTTAACCCCAACCGCGCCGCTACCTTAAAAGCTTTGCTAGAAGTAGCACCCCAAATTACTTTCGTCTGTTCTAACCCAGGGGCGATTAACTTGCGAGGGGCGTTAGAAAATCAAGATTTGCCCATTCTCATCATGCGGGGGGATGAAACCCTAGATTTAGGCAAAGGTCATCATTTACAATTTATCCCCACACCCAACCCCCGCTATGCAGATGCCCTCTGCACCTATGACCCCCAAACAGAAATTCTCTATTCAGATAAACTATTTGCAGCCCATATTTGCGGTGATCAGGTATTTGATGAAGGTTGGCAGTCTATTAATGAAGACCGCCGCTATTATTTTGATTGTGTGATTGCCCCCCATGCCAAACAAGTAGAAACCGCCCTCGATAAACTCGCTGATGTACCCGCACGGATGTACGCCACGGGACACGGGCCGATAGTTCGCTACGGCTTAATTGAACTGACTCATGCTTATCGAGAGTGGATTCAACAACAAGCTTCAGCAGACTTGACAGTTGCATTGATTTATGCTTCTGCCTATGGAAATACAGCGACCTTAGCGCAGGCGATCGCACGGGGAATTACTAAAGCTGGTGTCGCGGTAGAATCAATTAACTGCGAATTTACCGACCCTGAAGAAATTCGGGCAGCTGTAGAAAAGTCGGCTGGGTTTGTTATGGGTTCACCAACTTTGGGAGGTCATGCACCTACACCCGTACAAACAGCATTAGGCATTGTATTATCTACTGCCACTAACAATAAACTAGCTGGTGTATTTGGTTCATTTGGTTGGAGTGGGGAAGCCGTCGATTTAATTGAAAACCGACTCAAAGACGCTGGTTATCGCTTCGGCTTCGACACCATCCGCGTCAAATTCAAACCTGACGAAGCAACTTTACAATTGTGCGAAGAAGCCGGAACAGACTTTGCCCAAACCCTGAAGAAAGCTAGAAAAGTCCGCACCACCAGTCAACCCGCCACCAACGTCGAACAAGCAGTGGGGCGCATTGTCGGTTCACTGTGTGTTCTCACCGCCAAACAAGGAGATATATCCAGTGCCATGTTAGCCTCCTGGGTATCTCAAGCCAGCTTTAATCCTCCCGGTTTAACGATTGCTGTGGCTAAAGATAGAGCAGTAGAATCACTAACACACTCAGGTAACAAATTTGTCCTGAATGTCCTCAAAGAAGGCAATCATTTGGGATTGATGAAGCACTTTCTCAAACCCTTCAGCCCTGCACAAGACAGATTTGCTGGTGTGGATACTGAAGAAGCAACTAACGGGAGTCCCCTATTAAAAGATGCCCTAGCATATTTAGAATGTTCGGTGCAGAACCGCATGGAATCAGGGGATCATTGGTTAGTTTATGCCACTGTCGAGAATGGCAAAGTGTTAAATCAAGATGGTGTGACAGCCGTGCATCACCGCAAATCCGGCAATCATTATTAACGTGAGTTCGATGACCTCTCCCCAACCCCTCTCTGTTGAAAAGTTCTGTACGGAGGAAGCCTCCGCACCCTGCGGGTACTCTGCGAGAACGCCTTTGGCGAACGCGTAGCGTTCTCGGAGAGTAGCAAGCTACAGACTTTTCGCTCCGACGCGGAGAGGGGAGAAAAAAGCATGATATATGAAGAAATCAAGGTTTTAAAGCCTCTACGCCACTTGCTACAAGTCGGGAAACCCGCCCAACGCAGTGGCTTCTCCTTGCAGGGGAGAGGTACTCTAACGAGAAGCCGCTCCGCGTCTTTGGAGAGGGGTTTTTAAAATTCGTCGAACTCACGTATTATTAACAAGCTTTAAATGTTGCAATACAAAATAACGAAAAAATGGTAGGTTGGGTTGACGTAAGGAAACCCAACACCGATATCTATGTTGGGTTTCGCCTTGCTCAACCCAACCTACGCCTAATCCATCATTTTAGGCTTGTCAGTCCACTACATATACTGCTTAAAAAGTAAAAGTAGTACGAATAGTACCAATGAAAATATCATTGTTTCGAGAAAAATGATCCGGGTCGGTGACGATAAAAAAGCCGGGAGTGATGGAGATATTATTGTTAACTAAATAACGGTAAAATACTTCGTAGTGGGTTGAATTGCCAGTATCTACCTCTGCAACTGCAACACCGTTATTTAGTTTGAGTGGTTGCCCGTAGATCAAACCTAATAAATCTCCTTTTCTACCGAAGGGGTCATATATACCTAAAGAGGCGGTGTAGGTGCTGCTGAGGGTGACTGCATCGGATTTCAGGGAGTCTGTAACAACAATACCACCCCAAGCACCGAGGACTAATTGATCATTGAGTTGCCATTTTATGCTGGCGTTCAAGCCATGAATCTGTGATGGTTCGTTGATGCTGCCCGATGTATCAGCGTTATTACTACCTGTACCTGTATCTAATCTGCCATCACTTGCATAAGCATTGACGTAGGCTAAACCTGTAATTAACGATGGGCTGGGCTTGTATAATAACTGTACTCCCAATGCGCTATTGTCTGCACCCACTAAACCCTGAGTGCTATCGTTGCTATTTCTTGTGCCGTAGGCGAATTGTAGCCGCAGTTGGTCAGACATTAACCAGTCAAAACCTAAACCTGCATCGAGGCGACCGATTTTAAAGATGGAAGTTGAACCGCCAAAGGCAGAAATCGCGCCTTGTCCTGCGTCGGCGTAGGGTGAATTGACACTGAGGACACTACTTAAACTAAAGCCTACGGGTTTGAAAGTGAGAACGGCGCGATCGCCTAATGCCGCAACGCGATATTCTAGAGAATCTAGCCTGACTTGATTGTCATAATTAGCTTGCCACGCTAAAAACGCCATATTGGTGTTAAAGGCTGTGGAGTTACCAAAGCTATCATTAGCAGCATTCCCACTGACTAAGGCTAATCTAAATCTGTCTTTACCTGTAAAGGAAGATACTAATTGTATTTGTGTTAGATAAGTAAAAATTGGGTTAGCTTCTCCATCTCCGGGACGATTTCCACCAAAACCCCCTGCTAACCCTAAGATGGTTTGTCCTCCTAATATAACAGTGGTGGAAAATTGTTGAGCTTCAATGTTAGCGGTACGCGCTTCTAAGGTATCTATTCTGCCTCTAAGGGTGCGTAATTCACCAGAAAATTCTTCTGTTAATTTTTGGACTATTTCTAAATCCTGTTCTCTAACTTTATCTGTAACTCCAGCCGTAATTAATTCATCTATTTTAGTTAATACAGCATTTAATCCGGCAGCAAATTCGTAGCGAGTCATGGCGCGGTTGCCTTTAAATGTGCTGTCGGGATAACCTGCTATGACTCCATATCTTTCTACTAGAGATTGTAAGGCGACAAAAGCCCAATCACTCGGTTGTACATCTGATAATTGTGATACTGATGTTACCCTGGCTGAGTTTTCAGGTAATTGTTTATCTAAATCTATATCTTGATCAATTATTTGAGATTCTTCTGCCAAAGCTAGTGTATTTACACCCAAAAATACTGCCCCTGATAGCAGCAATAAAGCCATTTTATTAACCATCATTCCTCACACCTGATAACAATTCAAAATTCAAAATTCAAAATTCAAAATTAAAGAAAGTTGGATTCGGAGATTTAACTAGCGGCCGCGTCTGACACCAGTGGTTAAAGTTCCCCGATAGCCAACGTTATCTTGTGGTCTTTCACCGTTAACTCCAATTACTTCTAGTTCGGTGATGCGACCATTAGCATCGATGACTGAACCTCTAGCATTATTACCACTTAATCCCACATTATTAGAGACTCCTGTATTACCATCAATTGTGATAGTTTTGTTATCGAAATCTACTGTAATATTTGTAGGATAATTGGGATTATTATCAGGGTAAAAAATAGCGGTATTTTCTGATGTTTTATAGTATGTCCCGGTGACAACTTGGGGGTTACTAATTCTCACTGACAGGTTAGGACGAGGATTTAAATCTCCTTCTGTACCATTGAGAGCATCGGAGAGAAATGTTCTGCTAAAGCCTCTAAATCTGCGCGATTGATTTTTGAGTGCAGCGAGGGTTTCAATTCTAATGGCTTTGAGTGTTTCTTGAACTGGGGTTGATTCTTGAGCTAATAATGTTTCTTG
>JBODRP010000088.1:0-17298 GCA_050633005.1 Trichormus sp.
CATTACTCATTACTCATTACTCATTACTCATTACTCATTACTCATTACTTATTGATCGAATATGCTGTAATTTTGAATTTTGAATTTTGAATTGATTTGCCCCTACACCCCTAACTTAACCTGCGGTTTTCCCCAAATAATACGTTCTTGCTTATAAATAGCAATTCCTGGTTTCGCACCTTTGGGTTTATATACGTGTTTTGGTTCGGTGTAAACTACTGGTACTTGCTCACTTTGACGAGCGCGACTGTAATAAGCGGCTAGGTTGGCAGCAAATTGTAAGTCGGTTTTATCTGGTACAGCACCGGGTTCTAAACGTAATAAAACATGACTACCAGGAATTTCTTGAGCATGAAACCATAAGTCATAATCTCCAGCTACTCGAAATGTTAATTGATCATTTTGGCTATTGTTACGACCTATTAATACTTGAAAGCCGTTAGGTGTGGAGTAGTTACGAAAGTTGATGCTGGGAATTTCATTACTGCGGCGACGATAATCTAATTCTTCTAAATATTTTTGTCCAATTAATTCATCCCGAATTTCTTCTAAAGCTTGTAAATCTTCTGGTGTTTGATAATTTTCTATCTGAGAAATTGCGGCTTCAACTTGTTCTAAATAATCAATTTCTGCTTGCACATCTTTTAGTAATGGTTCTACAGCAATGCGGGCGCGTTTCAGTTTTTGGTGCTGTTTGTAGAGATTTTGGGCATTTTGGACAGCATTTTTATCAGGTTGCAGTGCGATCGCTACAGGTTCATCAGTCTCAAAGTCTTGCAGGGTAATAGTTTTCATCCCTGGTTGCCATTCGTGCAAGTGTGCCATTAATAAATCGGCTTTTTGACGATAATCATCAGCTTGATCTGATTGTTGCAGGCGATCGCTAAATGTCTGGGCTTTATTTCTTAATTTACCTAAAATATTACTCAATTTTTGGCTCAATTGATGGCGTAATTGGGTAAATAGCTGCTGATTAATTTGTCCAGTGTAATACTCATTAATTAATGTCTGAATATCTTTGGCTGGTGCAATGCTACCCCAACCCATGACTGTATAGCCATTCTCAGTCCAAGCAGGCTGAAAGTTGCCATTTTCTAATGTTTGTAGCCATAACTGCCAATTTTGCCATAATCTTTGCCAATCTTCTGGGGTGAGGCTATCGGTGTTGGTGTCGGGTGTGATATCCGCCGCTAGCACCATAGACTCAGCTAAAGCCGCACTCAAACCGCTATAACTTTTAAGTAACTGCTTTTTAATTGCCCCTGGAACTAAACTGATTCTTTCTTGCCAACGGGTCGGGGATTCATGCAAACTAGGGACAGTGCCGGTCAGTTTTGGCGGTGTTTCATAAATTTGTCCCGTTTGGATGGGGCGAACACTAGATTGCTGTTGACTGACTTGATGGGCAGCAGTGATGATGAGATTGTTAGCATCTGTGAGAATCACATTGCTATATTTGCCCATAATCTCCACATAGAGATGATATAACGCCTCTTCTCCCGGACGACGGGCAAATTGTAAGTCTATCACCCTTTCCCAAGGTGCGATCGCCTCAATTCCTACCAAAGCCAAACCACCCAACTGATGTATTAATTGTTGGCTAAAGGTAAAAGTATCAGGTGTGCGTGGTGGTGGATAGCCAATGCTCATATGTGCAGCTTGAGGATGCCAAGATATTTCTAGCCAACTTCTAGTTTTCAGGGTACGCACAGCTATAGCAATAGTATAGCGATCGCGCTGATACACTTGCTCTAAACGTGAGGGTAGCCAGTGGGTGCGGAGTTCGCTACAAGCGGCTGTCAAAGTCGTAAAGTCAACTGGTTGCACAACAATCAATCATCCATATGAGAACTGCTAAGGTCGATGCTCAGTATATGCTATATCTTTTTATTGGGGGATATGATGGCGATCGCAACACCATTTTGAATGATAAGTAAGTCGGTGCAATAAAACCAAACTATGTGAAGAAAAGTAAATCAGGCTCAAACTCTTTCTCCCCCTGCTCCTCCGCAATTGCTCCACTTGGGCAAAGCCCAAGACCGCATTGCTCTCTGCCCCCTGCCTTATTCCAAGAATAATTATTTACGCCGACCTACTTAAATGCGATCGCTCCCATTATTCCACGATTTCTATAGATTATAAATTGCTCCATTCTCTGCTAACCACTGTTTACGTTCTTGATAATTTGGCATAATTCGCTCAACTCTCTCCCAAAATGAACTGCTGTGATGCGGTTCAATTAGATGCACTAATTCATGAACTACCAAGTACTCAATCATCGTTCGCGGTAGCATCGCCACTCGCCAGTGAAAATATAAATCTCCTTTGTGTCCGCAAGAACCCCAATGATTACCTAATTCGCGTACTTGGATAGAGCGAGGTGAAGCACTAACTCGTTTAATTAGTGTCGCAATTTGTTGTTCTAGTATTGCCTGAAGATGTTGGCGATACCACTGAATAAAGTTTTCTCGACCTTGAGATTGTGAGTGTCTCTGTAATTCAAAGCGGCTTTGATATAGTCTTAAGAGTGGTTGTTTTTGAACCTCATCGACTATTTTGAGACGATAACTGCGTCCTAAATAATAGAAACCTTCACCTGAAACGTATTCTTTAAGCTTAACTTGTGGGTTAAATAACTCTTTTTTTAGAAGTTTACTATAAATCCAATAACGTTTATCACTAACAATTTTTTCTAATGTTTCTATTGGTACTTCTGGGGGAGAAGCCAAGACTAATTTGCCGTCACGTTCAACGGTAATGCCTACGGTGCGGCGTTTGGAACTGTGGCGAATTTCAAAACTCAGGTCGCCAAAGGTGATAATTGTCATGCCATTAAATTATCACGATTTCTCCTAGCTAACTGGACTAATTTATCCGCGACTTCTTCTAGTTGTTCGTAACTTACTAAATCATGCTCATCCAAATAACCTGCTATCCACTTTCTTAAATCTTCTTGGATAATTTGGTTACTCCAATTTATCCGTTTTACTTCTTGCCGGATATGTTCCACAATTTCCACAGTCGCTTGAGCAAGTTCGGGGAGTGCTTTTTGTGAATGTTCACCTAAAATGTTAAGAAATGGCAGTTGAGTTTTGGGATCTAATCCAGTCTCATTTGTAGTCCTACCAGCTTGGATTTGTTCTATATACTTCCGCAAAGCTTCAACTTTTGCTTCCCAATTATCAGCTAAAGATTCCAGAATTTCTGTCAGTCTTTCACTTAAATTTCTATAGTAAACTGGGTCTTCTTCATAATTTACGCTGATATGGTGACGGGCTGCAAATTCCATTTCTGCGGCTTGTGCTTTAATTGAGCTATGACGCTGGACATGGGTTTTAAAATCCAGGGACATGATATCAATTGGTGGCACTTTGGGGTCAATCCCTTGGGATTCAATATATTGGTCTATTAATGCCCTAACTTTCTCCTTTGCACTAACAATGTTAAGTTTTTCATCTCTGTAGAGGTCAGCAACAGCTTTTTTAATAAAGCCAAGTTTTTTGGCATCTCGCACAAAATTATAGGGCTGACGTGCTTCTGGTCGTGGCAGTATTGTATCGAGGGTGTTGAGAAAATCTTTGAAACAATCATTAAATTCAACTCTCAGCCGTTCATCTCTGAGCAAGTCTACACAAGCATCTACATAATCGATTGTGCAACCATTTTTAGTGAATAAAGCAATAACTTGTTGGTGTCTGTCGCGTAATTTGGGTAATTCTTCTCGAATATCAAACAAAGCTAATTCTGTATCTACGTTCTCGTAAACCGAGAGTGCAGCAGCGATATCAACACCGTAATAATCTACTACTAACCCCTCGGTTTTTTTGTCATTATATACTCGGTTAACGCGAGCGATCGCTTGCAGCAATTCGTATTCTTTAAGTGACCTGTCTAAATATAAAACTTGTTCTAACGGCGCATCAAAACCCGTTAAGAGCATATTTTTGACGATTAAAATCGCTAAACTATCTTGGTCTAAAGGCTTTTTAAATTTCTCAATATTAATTTCTTGTTGACTTTTATCTGTCCACTTTTTCCAACTAGGATCATCTCCCTTATCAGCAGATATGACCGTAGCAAATTCTAGCTTGCGGATGGTTTCCAGATGTGGGAGTGCTTGAGCAAAAAAACGAGTTTCCTCATCACGCAATTCTAAAGCCTCCGCGTCAAGACTTTGCAGAATGGGGGCGCGTTGTTCTAGCTGCTGCACTATTTCCCGTTGTGCTTCCACAAATGCTTCTTGATAACGAACTGCGGCGAGGCGGGTAGAGGCGACTACTTGCGCCTTAAAACCTCCGGCTAAAATGCGCTCAATATAATGACACAACATACTTTTAGCTTTGGCTTTAATTAGTTCCCGTGCTTCGCCAACTTGGGTTTTAGTCGCGTATTTAGCTTTAATTAACGCCCGTTCTTCTGGGGTTTTATCAGCAAAGATAATTTCAAAAAGTTGGTCGAGGTCATCACCTTGGGTTACAGTGCCTCTAGCTTCTAATCCTTCGTAGATAATAGGTAAAGTGACTTTATCTTCTTGGGATTTGCGGATATTGTATTCGTCGATAAATGAGCCAAAGATTTGCAGGGTGGTTTTTTTGGCAGCTTTGACGATGGGTGTACCAGTAAAGCCAATACGGACACAGTTAGGTAATGCTTCTAATAAGTTGGTGTGGAGAGTTTTGGCGTGAGAACGGTGTGCTTCGTCAATTAGCACTAAGATATCTTCGGAAGGATTGAGGTTTTTGGGAATTGGTTCAATTTCTGCTTCTTCCTCAGAATCTTCTCCGCCTTTAAATTTTTGAATCATTCCGAAGACTAAGCCAGCACCTGGTTGTTGCAGGTATTGTTCTAGTGTTCTAACTTTTTTCGCTTTTTGTAATGGTTCTCCTGTGAGGACGGCGGTATCTGCAAGTTGTTTTTCTAAGTCTCGGCGGTCAGTAACGACTACAATTTTAAAGCGGCGTAATTCCGGGATAGTGCGAATTTTCCGAATTAGGTAAACCATTGTCAGGCTTTTACCTGAGCCTTGAGTATGCCAGATAATCCCGCCGCGTTGGTCATCTGTGCCATGTTGGGCGCGGGTTTGATTGTGTTGCAGTCGGTGTAAAGCTTTATGAACTGCCCGATATTGTTGGTAACGGGGGACAATTTTGATAGTGCGATCGCCACTGGTTTTAAACAGAGTAAAATTATGCAGGATGTCGATCAGATTAGCTGGGTTCAACATTCCGGCGATGAGGGTTTGGCGAGAATTTAATTCAGAAACGCCTAATTGTGCAGCAATTTCCCCTTGGGGGCTAGGAATGGTATCTTTCCACTCAACATAATGTTCATAATTTGCGCCAATAGTTCCGGCTGCTGCCCGTCCTCTAGAGGCTGCTATCATCAGCAAATTGTAGTGGAATAATTTTTCTGCGCCTTCTGGTTGGCTGCTACCCCGTTGATTGGAGTATTTTAATAAGTCTTGAATTGCTTCTGTTATCGGGTTATCTAGGTTGGGACTTTTGCATTCAATCACTACTAGAGGAATGCCGTTAACAAGTAGTACGATGTCTGGGACGATAAATCCTCGATTACCTGTTGCCCAAGGTGGGTCTACTCTGTATTGATTGATGACGAGAAAATCGTTATGCTGCCAATATTCAGGATTAAATTCAATAAAATGCACGGTGTGCTGTTTGCCGTCTTGCCCTAAAACTGTAGTGCCTTTGAGTAGCAATTCTGTAGCCGCTTGGTTGGCTTCCATTAATCTGTTTGCGCCCAGGCGTTCTAACTGACTGACTGCGGTTTGAACTTGGATATCATCTAGCCAAGGGTTGCCGTTTTCGTCTAAGTTGATGCGTTTGATAGCGGCTTTCAGGCGTTGTGTCAGTAGAACTTGCTTAAAGTTGTCGCGTTCGGTAATTGCGGGATTGTCCCAACTGCCTTCTATATATTGCCATCCCATGCCCGTGAGTTGTTCAATGGTGGGTTTTTCTACATGAATATACTCAGGAGTTTGTTGGGGCATAGAGGCAATATTTTGGGTAAATTACGATAATTAAGGGCAATATATCCAAATTTAGAGTAAACCCACAATCATAAGTTTGAGGAGATTACTGTAATAGAACTTACCTTTAAATCAGTTTTATTCTACGTTATGCCTGTGGTCTATCCAAGTAAAAGCTGCTGTAAAATATAACTATCCCGTTGCAAATTCAACAAAACGCTTGATAATGTCACAGATCACCTTAAAAGTTCAAGCCTTTTGGGATAAAGATGCTGAAGTTTGGGTTGCAACTAGCGAAGATGTGCCAGGTTTAGCAACAGAAGCTTCTAGTATGGAAATTCTCACGCAAAAGCTTCGAGTTATGATTCCTGAACTTATTGTTTTTAATGGAATAATAGCTTCTGACTATGTAGGCTCAATTACTTTTGAGTTAATCAGCCATCGACAAGAGTTAATTCAGGTGGCTTGATCAATGGGTGCGTCTTTTACTCCTGAATTGAAAAAGATTCTGACTGAGGCTGGTTGTTATTTTGAACGACAAGGCAAGGGAGATCATGAAATTTGGTATAGTCCAATTTCAGACCATCGGTTTGTGGTAGATGCTTCTATCAAGTCGCGTCATACTGCTAATGCTGTTTTGAAACAAGCAGGACTACCTAAAGCATTTTAGAGGATGTTTTAAAAGTATTATAGCTAACACCAAAACCTCAGAAACCTAACCCCCCTACCCTACAAAGGAATGGGGGTTTCAAAGCCTCTCCCCTTGTAGGGGAGAGGTTTGGAGAGAGGTTTCTAGTATACTTTGCGACTTTTCAAACATCCTGTTAATCAAAAATTAAAATGAGTAAATTATTTGAGATATTGCAGAAGATTAAATCTAAGCCAGGTATGTACATTGGGCGTGCTTCTGTTAGTGACCTGTTTCATTTTTTAGTTGGTTTTAAAACTGCTTTAAGAGAATTAGAAGTTAAAGCAACTGAGGAGGAAATGGATTTTTATCGAGAGTTTCAGCCTTGGGTGCAGAAAAAATATCATGTGTCAACTTCTAACTCTTGGGCAAAGATTATTATGTTGCACTGTGGGAGTAAGCAAGAGGGTTTTAATGCTTTCTATCGGTTGTTAGATGAGTTTCAAAATCGAGATAAAAGTTTAGAACCTCAGCAGAAGGTTACTGTTAGTTATGAGGTGGCTAATAAAGGTTGATGTCTAGAGATTTTAAGTTATTCAAACGGTTGATAAAAACTGCGATAATTTTCGGTGTTCAGATCCCCGACTTCTTTGAGAAGTGAAGTTAGATGTTTAGCCAGTTTTGCTCATATAAACGCTGCCAAGCTTTGCGTATATGCTCAGGCTTAAATAACTTGCGTTTACGATCGCTCCATTCATGCACCAAGGCGATCGCTCACTATCTTGTACTATTTTAGGGTAAAGGCTCAAAAATAAGCTTGCTTGAATTGCAAGGCAATCCCTTTACCCATGACACCAACACAATTAACTGTGTTAACTAGGGCTTCGGTTTTCTCTTCTAATACGTTGCCTTGCTTAAATTCAAACATAATTATGTTCACCTACTAGGTCAACCTAGTTATCAATATAATCTTCCAAGATAGGGCTGACTTTCACCTGTAAGGCTTTCAAGTTTTTATAATCAACTAACTTGTCATGCTGCAAACGTCCCAGAATAATACCTGGATGTCTATGATGAGTGTAAGCAAATTCTTCAATTGCTTGACGAGAGAAGTATTTTTTCACACCGGAAACAAAAAGCGTAAAGGCTTGAGGTTCTATCAACCAGTTGGCAGCTTTTTGATTGGCTTCTTTCTCTTTATCATTGTTTTCTAAAGCATCTAAGTTATCTAAATAAATCCCTTCATGCCCTAATACAATATGTGCTAACTCGTGCATAAGAGTAAACCAAAATGAGTCAATACGGTCATATCTCAAAGTCAAAGCAATAATTGGTTTATCGTTCAAGTAATGGGCTGCGCCATCGAGATAGGTTTTTTTGAGATGAGGCACAATTACAAAATGTACACCTAAATCCGCTAGTAATTCAGGAATCCGCACAATAGTTTTTACTTGTTCAGCACAAGCAAGAATTTCAGGGATAGCAGTTTCTAGTTGTTTGTGGTCGAAATTAGCAATTGTTTGTTGTTTGGCTAGATACTCAACTCGTTTTACCCAAGCTATCCGAGATGTTTCCTCTGGTTCTCTATGTTCGGAGCAACGAAAGTTAACTGCTAACTGCGGTGTTTCATTTAAGGACGAAATTCCAAGGTAATTACAGACTTGTTGTTCTAATTCATCAATGGAATCTGTTGCTTGAATCCATCTATTTTTGATTAGTTCGGAGATAGGAGCTATTGTATATAATCGACTTTTACGAGTTATATCTTGCTCCTTGTTTTCTTTTCCCGCTAGGTGAAGACGATATTTTGCTTCTAGGTTTGTCCAGAATTCAGGGGAAGTTCCCAAGGCTTGGGAGAGTTCGATAGCTGTTTCTGGGGTAATTTGCTTAGTTCCCCGGATAATTTCGTTAATGGTTTGAACTGGACGATCCATAATTGCGGCTAAATCTTTCTGTGTCCAGCCACGCGCTTCTAGTTCTCTACTTAAAATTTTTCCTGGTGTTGGTACTCTTGCTGCTGTTAGCTTCTGGCTCATCTTGCTGTCTCCCCTGCTGCTCCGGTTAGTGGTAATCTTCGATATCGATTATTGTGAGGTAATGTCCCTGTTCATCCTCATCTACTGTCACGATTAAACGCCACTGGTCATTTAAACGTAAGGAACTTTGTCCTTGTTTTCCTCGTTTCCCTTCGAGTTTTTTAAATCTCAAGCCTTTTAGAGCATATAACTCTCGCTCGTCTACAGCAGCGTCAATAATCGCCATGACTTCAAAAAAGTCATCAACCACACCTGGGTATTTATGAGCATCTTTTTCTTCTGTGTAAAGTGCTTTGAGTTTGTTTTTCTTAAATTCAAAACGCAAAGCTCCCCCCAAGTTGAATGTAGCGGATTCTGCATTATAATACGGCTAAATTCAGTCTTGGGGTGAATCGCTGATATTTTAATTTTAAATCTTAATGTGATAAGAGTTTTAATCTATTTGTAAAGATTGTCAGATTATTTTGAAAGTTAGTGTAAACCTTATTATGTAAAGGGTTTAGACGTTTTACTTGAACTGCATACCTTGCTTGAGCCTCATCATTTAGCTTTATTAGTACAATTATACTATAAAATAAAACTAAGGGCAAGTTACCCATATCAATGGCATAGGTATTAGTTCAGTTTGGTCTTCAAGATACAAACACTTTTTACTGTTGGATTATTTGATTGTCCTAACTCGCACTTTACCAGTTAATAAGTCTTGCATTAGTCCCTGTTTTTGGAGCTTGAGCTTGTTAAGGTAAGCTTCTTCTGTACGGATACGGGTGTGGTAAATATTTAATACCGACGCAATTTGAGCTTGTTCTTTACATGAAGGTACAGGCAGTAAAAAAGTACGAACATCAGCAACATTTAAATGGGGATTAGTTGTACCACCAACTAGCTGATTAATTCTCGCTCTTACAGAGCCAGAGTAAATTTGTGCAATTAAGTAATCAGGGTAAGCTTTATCAATATTTGGACGTAGTAACATAGTTCGCTGACCTAAACAAATTTCCATATTTTTAGGTATTGTAAAAGCCTCACCAACGGGTGCTTCTCGCGTGAAAATAATGTCTCCAGATTGTGGTTTAAGACGTGCTATTCGTTGAAAATATTCTTTTTTGCTAACATATGAAACTTCTGTTTGATTAAATACTCCATCACGTATATTTGAAGTTCTAGCAACCAGAATACCTTCATTTTGAAATACTGGTGTTGTATGTGGGCAGTCAACAATACTCGAACATACATTATTGAGCGATTCTATTTCCCAATCTCTCGGAATCTGTTCTAGTGGCGAGTCTTTAAACTGTTCAGGATGCGCCTGTGGATCTCTCAATTTGCCATGTTCATCTAAGCCGCGTGTGAGTAAGTCTTGCTGTAGTCCGGCTTTGGTTTGTTTAAGTTTTATAATAAGGGAAGATGTGCGTGCGATCGCTTCATCCACCGTATCCAAAATTTCAGCAATACCCTGCTGTTCTGGTAAAGATGGAACAGGCATTAAAAACGGGCGAACGTCTGCCACATTGAGATGTGGGTTAGTTGTACCAGCTACTAACTGTTCTATCCGACTTCGTACTACTCCAGAATAAATTTGAGCTAAAACATAGGAAGCAATAGCTTTAGTTGAATCAGGACGAAGCAACATAGTTCTTTGTCCTAAGCAAATTCGCATTCCCATAGGTACAATAAAAGCCTCTCCAACAGGAGCTTCTCTTGTAAAAATTACATCTCCTGTTTGTGGTTCAAGACGTGCTACACGCTGGCGATATTCTTCTTCACTCACACGCGAAGCTGATAGCTCATTAAAATTTCCATTACGAATATTGAAAGTTCGAGCAATTAATACACCATCATTCCGAAATATTGGCGTTGTGTGTGGACAGTCAATCACATTTAGACAAACACATTCAAGCGGCAAAACCTTCCAATCCTTTGGAATCCTCCCCAAAGGCGAATCCTTAAATTCCTCATTCTTAACCAAAACCTCACGCATAACCCAACCCCTGCAAAAACTCATTCAACTTCTTCGCTGCTGCATCCCGTTCCGCCTCAATAACCTGTATCCTCATCATCAAATTGTCCTGGTAAATCCAACGCAATCAACAAAGCCTTATTGAGTTGTGCAATTACTGCATCTGAGATAGTTCCCCGCAGACGCAACAAACGAGATTTCGATAATACCCGCACCTGATCAGCCATAGCAATAGAATCTCTATCTAATCCTCCCTCTGGTACTTTAATTAACACCTGAGTGGGAAAAACTCGCTTTGTCGTGCGATATGTCGTACAGGGAACTGCTAACACTACGGGACTACTAGCATTAATCACATCACGACTAACAATAATTACTGGACGAATCCCCCCCTGTTCAGAACCTTCACTTGGTTCTAAACGTGCATCATATACTTCGCCGCGTTTCATTCTTGAGATTCCGCTAACTTAAAAGCTTCCCACTCAGCAGTTGCAAATTCAGCTTCCATTTGCAACACATCCTTTTGATAATCCCCATCATTAACCATTTCTGCTAATTGAGCATCAATTTCTGTCCGTTTGATTGCTTCTAATTCCCGACGCAAGGCTTTAGCAATAAAATCATTACGACTTTTAGCTTTTCCTTGTTGGATAGCTTTATCAGTCGCGGCTAATAATTCGGATGGTATTGCTACATCATCAAGAATAATTAGGTTGTCCATACACAATAAATTGCCCAATTTTCAAATTTACCTCTATGGTGACACGATTTAAACATACCCCAACCCCTGCAAAAACTCATTCAACTTCTGCGCTGCTGCATCCCGTTCCGCCTCAATATCCTGCAACGTCACCCGATACTTATCCCACCAATTTTCTACCGTCGCAATCACCTGCTGACGGTGCGCCGTAACATATCGCTCCAATTCAGCAATTAACCCATCCTTGAAAATTGCTAACACCAAATCTCGACAATCTTCATCACTCAAAGCAGCCCGCGCAGCATCCAAACGCTTCACCAATTCATCCTTTAACTTCTTTAATTCTGCCTTCCCATCCCGCAACTGCTTCACAATTTCCTTATAAGGTGCTAATTGAGCTTCTATCTCGGCAATTTCCGCTTCATTTTCTTGAATAAAAACCTCAAGTTCAGCAATTTTATCCTTATGTAATAAAGGTGACTTCTTGAAAATCTTCAATTCTTTCTTCGGCTCTTTAATCAAATTTTTCAAATACTTAAGTTTTATCTCTAAATCCTTGACAATATTAACAGCTTCTGATTCTTCCCCTTCTTCCCCTGCATCCGCCTCAGCTTCCTCTCCCTGCTCAAAAGCTTCCTTTTGCTGTTCTAATTCCGCAATTTTCGCCTCAGCTTCAGCAATATCTTGCAAATAATCCCGCATCAACCGCCCCACCAATTTATGATTTAGAGGGTCAAATTTTGCCTGCTTTTTCTTCTCATCCTCATCTTGGTCTAAAGCATCTTTAATCGTATCGATCCAACTATCAACTAAACCCCCAAAATCTGACTCTGATAAAGTTCTTAGTTCATACCTCTGTTCATTCCACCAACTAGCAACCACACCCGCCACTTTAAAGCGGTCGAGTAATCCCACAGGTTGTAAACTATCCACAAAAGAACTCAAAAACTCAGCCCGGAGTTCCATCACCTTTTTAGTTTTAGGCAACTCACTCAAACTAGGCGCGTGTACTTGCCACCAAGCAGCAAACACACTATAAAGTTTGCTTTCTTGCTGCTGCACACCAGCATCAGATTCTATAAAAGTTTTAATTTGAGGACGCTCAGTAATAGTAGAAATAAAATCAAGATAATCAGTCATCTATGCAAAAATCTGCTGTAAATTTAAAACAAAACCAGGGAGAACATCTTCACCCGATAAACTTGTGGGAGATTGTAAAAATTCAGGTGCTTGATTGGGGCGATAAATTATTACTTGTTTATCTTTAGGATTAATTAACCAACCGAGTTGTAAACCATTGGCTAAATATTCTTGCATCTTAGCTTTAGTATCTTCCACATCATCAGTTTCAGAAACTAATTCCACCGCGAAATCAGGACACAAAGGGAGAAACTTCTTTCTTTGTTGTGGTGTCAGTGCTTCCCATTTTTCTATCCTGATCCAAGAAGCATCAGGCGAACGAGTTGCCCCATTTGGTAGTTTAAACCCAGTAGAAGAATCAAAAGCTTTTCCGAGTTTATATTGTCTGTTCCAAACTCCTAAATCAAGATACAGTTCAAAATTACGGTTTCCCGTTTCTCCCCCAGTAGGTGACATGATAATTAATTCCCCTTCAGCAGTTAACTCTAGCCGTAATTCTTGATTCACGGCGACAATTTGGGCAAATTCCTCATCAGTAAATTGCAGATTAGGAGGTAATTGTAAGGTTAAAGCAGTCATAATTAAACACCGTCAAAACTAAATATTTACCTCTCTCTTACAAGGTTACGGTGTACACACATCTTTGTGCTAGGTGCAAAATGTGGGTTCGATCCCCCTAAATCCCCCTTTTTAAGGGGGACTTTGATTCTTGTTCCCCCTTTTTTAAGGGGGGTTAGGGGGGATCAAAACGATGTGGAACAAGGTTATCAGACTTGTGTGTACACGGTAGCCTACAAGGAGAGAGGCTTTGAATTTTCCCCTTCCCTTGTAGGGAAGGGGGTAGGGGGTTAGGTCTTTCTTCCCACAAAAATCCTAGTTGCATCAAACCCATGTGCAGCTAATAGAGAAGATTTAGCCTCTACCTCTACTTTAGGAATACCCCCCAACAAATGCGCCCGTACATCATGCGGTTCTGGTAGTGGCGCATTATCAGCATAGCGGCGGATATTACAGTTGTAATCGTTGTCTTTTAATTCTTGTTGAGTCACTACAGCCGAATATCCAGGTAAAGCCACAAAATTTTCCAACACCCAGCAAATCTTTTCGATATGCTCAGGACGCAAATAATTTTGAGCGCGACCTGCATAATATTCAGCATCAGCATTAATAAACAAAACTTTTCCCTGACGTTCTAAAGGTTTCGCCCCTGGGGGACACATCACCAAAATACAGGCGGGGATACCTGTACCATAAAACAAATTGGGTGGTAAACCTATCACCGCCTCTAATTGGTCATTTGTAATAAAACTCTCCCGAATGTTCTTTTCTTCTCCACCGCGAAATAGCACCCCATGCGGCATTACTGTCGCCATCATCCCATCAGTTTTGAGAACAGCTAACATATGTTGGGCAAACATTAAATCTGCTTTTTTACCCGTCTCAGGACAATAGCCATGCGTAAAGCGTCCAGGGAATGCAATTCCCTCACGGGTATAGTTTTGCGAAAAAGGCGGATTACTGATTACTCTATCAAAGCGGATGAGTTCACCGTCAGCAATATGCAAGGGATTAAATAGGGTGTCGTCATTGTGGATATCTGCATCTCGAATGCCGTGCAGCAGCATATTAATTTTGCAAATTGCCCATACACCGCCGTTATTATCCTGACCAAATAATGCTAAATTTCTGGCATCACCACCGCATTCTTCTACATATTGCTTCGCCTGAATTAACATCCCCCCAGAACCACAGCAGGGATCGTAAACTGACATCCCGGCTTGGGGTTTTAGCAACCGCACCATCAGTTGCACGACTTCACGCGGGGTATAAAACTCACCCCCTTTCTTCCCAGCCGAATCTGCAAACTCTTTAATTAGGTATTCGTAAGCAGCACCCAACAAATCAGGAAATACAAAATCTTCATTTCGCAAAGGATATTTACTGAAGTGTTTAATCAGTTCCCGCAACTTAACATCAGGAATCCGATTTTTACCGGCTTGACGATTAAAATCAATATGTTTTAATACGCCTGTCAGCGTTTTGTTACTGTCCTCAAATGCCGTCAAAGCATCATTTAGCCCTTGACCTACATTTTTATGTAGCTCATCACGAATATATGTCCACCGCGCTTTTTCTGGTACAAAAAAAGTTTCTTTGTAAGTGGTGGGGTTTTCTGCCCTCATGTTTGCTTCTTCTTGTGTCCTTCCCCTTTGCAAATTCTGCTGCAAAATTTGCTCATACTGCTGCTCAAACACATCTGAGGCGCGTTTTAAAAAAAGCATCCCGAAGATGTATTCTTTAAAGTCCGAAGCGTCCATTTTTCCCCGCAGAATATCCGCAGCAGAAAAAAGATGACGTTCTAGTTGTGGCAGCGTGAGTTTGCCCATAGTAGATGCTGAGATTGGGAGACTAATGCTTTGTCAGTATATATCTTGTTGAGAGACACTCCAACACACTTCCAAATTGCTTAAGCCTAATCTTTCAACTTGCTGGCTATACGCTCGTATATCGTATCCAACCATACTGGAATTACAGGTTGACCGGCTTCCTTCCCAATAATAATTAGGGCTTGCTGAATTTTTCAAAGCGGGCGATGGGACTCGAACCCACGACGTTCACCTTGGGAAGGTGACATTCTACCACTGAATTACACCCGCTTGTTGTAATCTATTCGGGGATTATATCACAAACATAGCATAAATCAACTGAAGAATTATCAAAGAAAGGCAGAGGGCAGAGGGCAGAAGGCAGAAGGGATTTATCCCTTCGCTGATTGCCCGAACCATCTGCGCGACCGGAGGGAGCAAGGGTTTAAGACCCCCACCAAATTTTCAATTTGGTGGCTCTCGTCATGGTTGGTTTTGAATCCCCATCTGTTGCGCCAGCTTCCCGCAGGGTACGAAACCTTCTGCCCTCTGCCTCCTGCCTTCTGCCTTCTTCAATTAATTGTGAATAAAACCTAAAATTATCCCAATCAGCTATTACACGATGAAATTACATAATCATTCATCAAAGTTGTTAACTGCTAGCAGTTAACAGTCAATTATGAAGATACAAAGATGTGCAACTTAAATGTGCGATCGCTTACCGGACTAAACTGTAAAAATTATTAATCTTAATTACGATATATTCTACAGAGCCTGATTCTTCAGGAGCTAACTGCCATAATTACACCTATAGCAATCAAGTAAATATTAACTTTTAGTTTTCATATAAAAATAACAGTATTTTTACGCAAGTAAAGAATAGCAACATCATTTTATATTCTTGTGAATCAATCATAGTTATTTGAATCACATATGCTTATTCTTTAGATCACAGTCAGCCAGTAAATAAACGTGAGTTCGACGAATAAAAAAAACCCTCTCCAAACCTCTCCCCTGGAAGGAGGAGCCACTGCGTTGCGCGGGTTTCCTGCGTTGTAGCAAGTGGCGTTAGAGGGTTTAAAACCCCATTTTTCCTTGTTATCTTAGCTCTTTACTCCCCTCTCCCACGGGGAGAGGTCAAAAAAGACTTATCGAACTCACGTTAAATAAGGTTAGAAAATAGATAATCAGGAGAAATCTGTATTTTGAAGGTCTAATTCAGGGTTTCCCTGAAGGTATTGTTTGTAAAAACTTGCAATAATTTATCAAGCCAAGTAACTAATATGTTTAACGCTACTGAGATTTTAATAGATGCTTTTGTTCAGCAAATTAGAGAAGGATACAGCCGTACATATGGTTGTTTCAAAAATGATTATCAAGATATTATCGCTTGGGCTGGTAATATGGCGTTGGAAAACATAGCCAACAGCGATGCCCTGTATCACAATGTTGAACATTCTATATTAGTTACCCTGGTAGGACAGGAAATTCTTCGGGGGAAACATATCCGTGAGGGGGGTGTTTCTAGTGAAGACTGGTTGCATTTTATTATCTCCTTGTTATGTCATGATATAGGTTATGTCAAGGGAGTCTGCCGACAGGATCAAGAACAAAACGGCTTATATTCTACAGGCAAAAATGGCAGAATGATTTCTCTTCCTCCTGGGGCTTCTGATGCGAGTTTGACGGCTTATCATGTCGATAGAGCTAAACTATTTATTGATGAACGTTTCGGTGGGCATAAGTTAATAGATGCTGAGGTAATTAAAACTAATATTGAATTAACTAGATTTCCTGTACCGGCAGCAGAAGATCATCAAGAAACAACTACTTTTGCTGGATTGGTGCGTGCTGCTGATTTGATTGGGCAATTAAGTGACCCACGTTATTTAAAGAAAATTACATCTTTATTTTATGAGTTTGAAGAAACTGGAGTCACCAAAGTTTTAGGTTATGAAAATCCTGCTGATTTACGCAAAAATTACGCTAAGTTCTATTGGAATGGGGTTCATCCTTACATTCAAGATGGACTGAGATATTTATCTTTAACCCAGCAAGGCAAGCAAATTATTGCTAATCTCTACTCCAATGTATTTGTTGTAGAACATGAAAAAAGCCAAGAAGAACAAAAATACTTAATTGAGCAATTACAAGGTTAATAATGGGGCATGGGGCATGGGGGAGGCAGCCGCGTGGGCGGGTTTCCCGACTTGAGCGGACTGCCGTCATGGGGCATAGGGCATGGGGCATAGGGCAGGGGGCAGGGGGAATAGGTTGTGAATAATTACTAATTCGTAATTCGTAATTCGTAATTCGTAATTAATGGTACAAGCTGTTCATTTTATTGATGGAGATAAAAAATATTGATTCCTTTTTTTCAAGCCTCCGACTACCCTCCCGGAACGCTACGCGAACAGTCGTCGGGTAACTCATTACTCATTACTCATTACTCATTACTCATTACTCATTACTCATTACTCAT
>JBODRP010000089.1:0-16965 GCA_050633005.1 Trichormus sp.
GAGTAAAACTCTTCAATTTTGAATTTTGAATTTTGAATTTTGAATTGATTAGCCCAATGCCCCATGCCCCATGCCCAATTCCCAATATAAAAAGGTAATTTACATCTATGTCACACTATTATTCTTTTGATACTGAAAATAACGGACACAAATCTTTTGAACTGCCAGGGGCTAGGCCACACTATAACCCAGACCGCCCCGGACAGGTGGAACATATTTTTCTTGACCTGAACTTGGATATTCCCAACCAAAGTTACCAAGGTAGTTGTATGATTCGCCTACTACCTATCCGCAATGGTATAGACCGGTTAACTTTGGATGCGGTGAACTTGCAAATCAAATCTGTCAACGTAGATGAGCAAGCACAAAACTTTGACTATGATGGGGAACAGTTAACTATTGAGTTGTCAGAGCCGACTCAAGTTGGTAAAAAATTATTAATTGCGATCGCTTATTCTGTAGAAAAACCTCAACGGGGTATCTACTTTATCCAACCAGACACCCACTACCCCAAAAAACCCCTACAAGTCTGGACACAGGGAGAAGATGAAGACTCCCGCTTTTGGTTTCCCTGTTTTGACTACCCCGGACAACTATCTACTTCGGAAATTCGTGTCCGTATACCTAAACCGTTAATAGCAATTTCTAACGGGGAACTACTTAACACCACAGAAGATGGTGAATATAAAATTTATCATTGGTTACAGCGACAAGTTCACCCCACTTACTTGATGACTTTGGCTGTGGGTGACTTTGCGGAAATTCAAGATGAATGGCAAGGTAAACCAGTTACATATTATGTAGAAAAGGGACGTAGGGATGACGCTCACCGCAGTATGGGCAAAACTCCCCGGATGATTGAGTTTTTAAGCCAAAAGTATGGTTATGCCTACCCTTTCCCTAAATATGCCCAAGTTTGTGTGAGTGATTTTATCTTTGGGGGGATGGAAAATACTTCTACTACCCTGTTAACAGACCGTTGTTTACTCGACGAGCGGGCAACTTTAGATAACCGCAACACTGAAAGTTTAGTAGTTCATGAACTCGCGCACCAATGGTTTGGAGATTTACTGGTTATTAAACATTGGTCTCACGCTTGGATTAAAGAGGGTATGGCTTGTTATTCCGAAGTCATGTGGACAGAACATCAATACAGTGCGGAAGAAGCAGCATACTATCGATTATCAGAAGCCCGTAGTTATTTAAGTGAAGATAGTAGCCGTTACCGTAGACCGATAGTAACTCATGTTTACCGGGAAGCGATCGAACTTTACGATCGCCATACCTACGAAAAAGGATCTTGTGTTTATCACATGATTCGGGCTGAGTTAGGGGAAGAATTATTTTGGCAAGCCATCCAAACCTTTGTTCAAGATAACGCTCACCAAACCGTCGAAACCATCGACTTGCTCCGCGCCATTGAAAAAGCCACAGGACGCAATCTCGCTTTTCTCTTTGACCAATATGTTTATCGTGGGGGACATCCTGATTTTAAAGTCGCTTATACCTGGGATGGGGAAGCCAAGTTAGCCAAGTTAACAGTTACTCAAACCCAAGTTCCCGCCGATAAAAACAATAGTAAAGAGTTATTTGATCTGAAAATTCCTGTCGGTTTTGGTTACACCCAAGGGGAATCTCCACAAGTGCAAACTCTAACGGTGCGAGTTAATCAACGCGAACAAAGTTTCTACTTCCCACTCCCCAGTAAACCAGATTTTATTAGTTTCGATGTGGGTAATCATTTCCTCAAAACAGTCTGTTTAGAATATCCTGTCCCAGAGTTAAAAGCCCAGTTAACATCAGATCCTGATCCGATTTCTCGCATTCATGCCGCCACAGCTTTAGCCAAAAAAGGTGGACTAGAAGCTGTCAAAGCTTTGGGTGCAGCTTTGAAACATGAGCCGTTTTGGGGTGTGCGGGTAGAAGTTGCCAAACAATTAGCCGCAATTAAATTAGACCAAGCCTTTGATTATTTAGTTACAGGCTTAGATGATGAAAATGCTTACGTGCGGCGATCTGTATTAGAGGCTTTAGCCCAGATTAAAACCCGTGCGAGTTACAAAGCTGTCAAAGAAGTAGTGAAAAATGGTGACAAGAGTTACTACGTAGAAGCCACCGCTTGCCGCACTTTGGGATCTATAGCCACTGCTAATTTAGAAGACAAACCCAAAGAAGAAAAAGTAATTAAGCTGTTGCAATCTGTTTTAGAAGCCAGAGCCGGCTGGAATGAAGTTGTTCGCAGTGGTGCAATTGGCGGTTTAGCTGAACTCAAAACCTCCGAAGCTGCCCTAGATTTACTCTTGGAATACACCAAAATCGGCGTATCGCAACCATTACGTTTAGCAGCAATTCGGGCATTGGGTAAAATTTCCCTTGGTCAAAATCCAGTTAATTTAGAAAGAATCATTGATAGATTAGCCGAACTCGCCAAAGAAACCTTCTTTTTAACTCAAATGGCAGTCGTCAACGCCTTGGGACAAATGGAAACACCCAAAGCCATCGGAGTTTTGCGATCGCTCGCTGAACAAACCCCAGATGGCCGTGTGCGCCGCTATGCTGAGGAAGAAATCACCAAAGTGCAGAAAAATCTTGGCACAGAAACCGCATTGCGAAAATTACGCGAGGAACTCGATCAACTCAAGCAACAAAACCAAGAACTTAAAAGCCGCCTAGAGAATTTGGAAGCTAAATCTCAAGGTTAGGGAATTAGGGGTGTAGGGGTGTAGGGGTTTAGGGGTTTAGGGGTTTAGGGGAGACAAGGGAGACAAGGGAGACAAGGGAGACAAAGGAGAGAATAACTCATGCCCCATTGCCCATTCCCTTAACCCCATTCCCACTGCCCATGACTAAAGAAGGATTCTTGCCTTGATATCTGCTTGGGGCTATCCCTAATTTCAATACATAGAGGGAACAAAGTCTGTAATCATACAGTTCCTGTTAATTGATTCTGAATAACAAAAAACAGGAAAATTCTGTACTTTTATAAAGTATAATTAAGAGGAAAGATACATAAATTGCAGCAGCAAGACAGACCAAGCTCGTCAGTCTTCTGTCACCATGCTGCTTATTTTTATGTTTATCAAGAACTACTGAGGTCATTAGCTGTTTAGCAGCTTGAAGTTCAGAAAAACACAAAACTGTCAATTTTCCAGTAGTAGAAGAGGCAAAAAAAGGCGTGGGTCAGTATCAACCTGGTCAGCTAAAACGCTACAATCCAGACACGATCGCTCGTTACTATCGCTACCGTCCTTGGTTAGTTTGGGGACGTTTACTCAAAATTAGTTGGTGTTTTGCAGTATTTGTTTTCAGTCTCAAGTGGGATGAGTGGCAAAATCAAGTTGAAAAAAATAGAGAGAAACGTGCTACTCAGTTACGAGAATTGCTGACGAAGCTAGGTCCAACATTTATTAAAGTCGGTCAAGCTCTCTCTACAAGACCTGATTTAATCCGTAAGGATTTCTTAGAGGAACTGATCAAACTGCAAGACCAATTACCAGCATTTGATAATGCGATCGCTTATGACATTATCGAAACTGAATTAGGTCGCTCAGTTCCAGAAATTTTTCAAGAACTTTCACCAACTCCCGTAGCTGCGGCTAGCTTGGGACAAGTCTACAAAGGCCGTTTGTTCACTGGTCAAGAAGTAGCTGTTAAGGTACAACGTCCTTACTTACGCCCAACCTTAACAGTAGACCTTTATTTAATGCGCTGGGCTGCAACTTGGCTTGCTCCCTGGCTACCACTCAATCTTGGTCATGATTTGACTTTGATTGTGGATGAATTTGGCATCAAGTTATTTGAAGAAATTGATTACCTCAATGAAGGCCGCAACGCCGAAAAATTCGCTAATAACTTCCGCAATGATCCAGAAGTCAAAGTCCCCAGCATTTACTGGCAGTTTACTAGCAGTCGCGTCTTAACTTTAGAGTGGATTAACGGCTTCAAGCTCACAGACACTCAAAGGATTCGCCAAGCCGGTTTAGATCCAGAAGCAATTATCCGCATTGGTGTTACCTCTGGCCTACGACAGTTATTAGAATACGGCTTCTTTCACGCTGATCCCCATCCCGGCAATCTTTTTGCTATGCCCGATGGTCGCATGGCTTACATTGATTTTGGCATGATGGATCAACTAGAGGAAACTACCAAAGAAACTCTCGTTGATGCACTGGTGCATCTCATCAATCAAGACTACACCGATTTAGCTGCCGATTTTGTTAATTTGGGATTTCTCACACCAAAGACGAATATTGCCCCAATTGTGCCAGCTTTAGAGATGGTGCTGGGCAATGCCATTGGTAAAAACGTCCAAGATTTTAACTTTAAAACCATCACCGATCAGTTCTCAGAACTGATGTATGATTATCCATTTCGTGTCCCTGCCAAATTTGCCTTAATTATTCGTTCTCTAGTCACACAAGAAGGGATTGCTTTAAGTCTCAACCCCAATTTCAAAATTGTCGAGGTGAGTTATCCTTATGTGGCTAGGCGGTTGCTGACTGGGGAATCTCCACAATTACGCCGGAGATTACTGAATATTTTGTTTAAAGGTGGTAAATTCCAGTGGCAACGCTTAGAAAATTTAATTGCGATCGCCCGTACCGATGACAATTTTGATGTCTTACCAACAGCACAAATGGGTTTGCAATATCTATTGTCTGATGAAGGTAAATTTCTCCGGGGTCAATTGGTACTAGCACTCACGGAAGATGATCGTCTACACACAGCAGAAGTGCAACGTCTCTGGTCTCTAGTCAAAGATGATTTAAAGCCCAATCGCTTATTTAATGTAGCGATCGCTTTATTAACAGATTTATCTAGAAACAGTGTAGCTGCTATCTTACCAGCCACAACTCTAGCATTTTTTAGTGATACCCAATCAACAAACCACAATTAAAAGTTATCATTTTATACTGTTTTAATTAGATCATTCATTTTTTCACATCAATTGGAGTTTTCATGTACTATTATCCTCTGCAACCACCATATGTTCTTCTATTCGTTGGTTTATTTATGTCCGTAACTTCTGGTGTCGCTTTATCTGGCACACTGAAGTTAATTGTCCAAGAATGGAAAATCAATAGTACAGAAAATACTCCATCTAGTTCTGGATTAAAACAGCTATTGTCTGTCCCTTTTATTGGTATTACTGTAGGAGTTTGTTTATTTCTATCTTCAGGGTTAGAAATATTCGGCTTTCCTTCCCTTTTAGCTTTAGGCGTTGGTTTACCAGTTAGTTTACTGACTTGTTTATTAGTTTGGTTGCAATTAGGCAGTATGCTAGTCTTTGCTAAACAGCAAGGAATGCAGTCTCTTGATTTGGATTCTTTACTATAAGACTCAACGCGTAACCCACGAATATCATAAGGTGTGTTACGGCTATATACAGTACTTTTGAAGTAATTGAGGTACACCATGAGTAATAAGTAATAAGTAAGAAGTAATAAGTAAATTTCTTACTCATTATTTATTACTCATTACTTTTTTCAATCAGTTGCTGTACCTCATCAATATCGAATTTCCTGTATCATTTGCTGAGACTTCCATCTGCTGGCTAGACTTTTATTAGTGTTTACTTATACTAGATGTGATTAAAATTATTTATACTAACTCACAGTTGAGATTTATTTGTGCCAACTATGCGCGATCGCATATATATTTAACTCATAATTAAACTGAGCGAATTATTAGGAGATTACCGATTCCCACGATTGGGAAACCATATGCTACAGCTAATAACTATCATCTTTGTTGTAATTCTAGGTTCAGCGTTGTGTTCTAGTATAGAAACTGCGCTGTTTTCTGTTTCTACCCTCAGGGTGAGACAATTAGCACAATCTAATAATCCTTCAGCCGTTGCACTATTGGCAATTCGGGAAAATATGAATCGGCCAATTGCAACCATTGTAATTCTCAATAACACTTTCAACATTATTGGTAGTATCATCACAGGTAGCGTTGCCGCTCAAGCATTAGGCTCACAATGGTTGGGGATATTTTCAGCCCTATTGACTTTTTTAATCATCATTTTTGGGGAAATTATTCCCAAAACTCTAGGAGAAAGGTATTGTGAACCACTAGCGATCCTAGCCGCTATACCTATTACTGCGCTTTCTATCGTTTTCACGCCTCTAGTATGGATTTTAGAAAACGTCACTGCACCATTTTCCCAAGGTAAAAAAAGACCTACAACTAATGAGGCGGAAATCAAGCTACTCGCAAATATCGGTCAACAGGAAGGGATAATTCAAAGTAATGAAGCTGAAATGATTCAAAGGGTATTTAGACTCAATGATGTTACGGCGGCTGATCTCATGACTCCCCGGATTATGCTGACACATATCAACGGGAATCTGACAATCGCTCAGGCAATAGCAGACATTATCGCTTCCCAGCATACCCGAATTATTGTCACCGATGACTCTATTGATCAAGTCATGGGCTTTATTTTAAAACAAGAATTACTAACTGCGATCGTTCAAGGACATGAAGAACAACAAATCGCTAAACTGACGCGCAAAGTCCGCTTTGTACCTGAAGTAATTCAAGCAGATAGACTCCTGAAAAATTTTATAGAAGCCCATGAACATCTGGCTGTAGTAGTAGATGAATATGGTAGTGTCTCCGGTGTAGTCACTTTAGAAGATGTGTTAGAAGTGATTACCGGTGAAATTGTTGATGAAACTGATAGAAGTGTTGACTTGCAAGAAATTGCCCGTAAAAAGCGGGAAAAAATGCTGCAAACCATCAGTAATTAATTCGTAATTCGTAATACCCTGCGGGAAGCAAGCTACGTAATTCGTAATTAAGAAAATTATGAGTTACGTTTTCTGTAGGGTGCGTGACGCAGCAAGAATATTTGAACGTAGTCATGAGACTTATAGCGTCACGCACCAACCACCAATTGTGACACTTGCGTAAGTCCTGGAATGAGTTAAATTAATTATCAAGGGTGATTTTCAACACAGTTAATTGTTACCTTTTAAAATTCCTTTTTGATGGTAAATTGGATAGACCAATTTCTTTAAGCTTGGTAGTTTCCTATAAAAAACTATAGAGCCAATAATACAAGCTATGCCATCGAGAATTAAAGTGTTAGGCGCACCTATATGACTCGCTAATACACCACCTAATAAATTACCTACAGGAATCATTCCTAAAAATGACATGGTGTATAAACTCATTAATCTGCCGCGCTTATCTTCTTCTACAATTGTTTGCAAAAATGTATTACTAGCTGCTATTTGCAAAATTGTCCCTAAGCCAATAAATAACATAGTAAATAGAGAAAATGGTAAAAATCTAGAGATAGCAAAGGCAATTAACCCCACACCTAAAATTGCTGGTGCTATGGCAATTAAATTACCAATTCCTACAATCGTTCTGCGTGTAGCTAAATAAATACCTCCTGATAAAGCTCCTAAGCCTGAAGCTGCCATTAAAAATCCTAATGTTTCTGCGTTACCTGCTAAGATTTTTTCAGCAAAGATGGGTACAAGAATTGTATTTTGTAGTCCCATTAAACTAACTAAAGTTGATAGTAGTAATATAGCTCTAATGGGTGGAAAGCTAAAAGCATATACAAATCCCTCTTGAATTTTTTGTAATGGATTACCTGGAGTTACTGATATATTCCACGGTTTGACGTGCATCGCTAATAAACTAGCGATAACTGCGATATAACTCAACCCATCAATTAAAAAACAGTAGGCTATCCCTAATTGAGCAATTAATAAACCACCGACAGCCGGGCCAATTAACCGCGCACCATTAATCATAGTGGAATTAACCGCGATCGCATTGGCTAAATCATCTCTAGTTTCTACTAGTTCTGGTACAAATGCTTGTCTAGCTGGTGCATCTAAAGCATTTATAAATCCTTGAAACAAGCTTAAAGCAATGATCTGCCAAATTTGAATCACACCAGTAAATGTTAATGTCGCTAGCACTAATGACTGAATCATTGCTAGTATCTGTGTACCAATTAAAGTCCGATAGCGTGAAAATCGATCTACAAATACTCCTGCAAAGGGGGCAAGAAAAAAGTTGGGAATTTGGCTAGCAAACCCCACAACTCCCAACATTAAAGGTGATTTGGTTAAATCGTAAACTAACCAAACTGTAGCTAGTTGCGTCATCCATGTCCCAATTAAGGAAATTCCTTGTCCGGCAAAGAACAAACGATAGTTTCTGGAGCTAAATACAGGTGGTAGTCGCCATGTCTGATAATTCATGAATTGTAAATAATTAGGGTGCGTAATATATAGTAATCCGACTTAATTATTGAAATTACTTACGTAGGTAGGGAACGGGGTAAGAAGGAATAAAAGTGTACTTAGGGTTTGCAGAAATCAAATATGATTCCTATAATTCCTATATATGTTCTATATTTTAGAAATATTTTTTTCGTGTACGTAGTATTATGAACTAAAAATACAGAGAACACCTTCACCCAATTGGATGATTCAACATAAAATACTTAAGAGAGGTTAGCGATCGCCCGATTGAGAAGTTGGGAAAAAATTTCCCGCTCAGTCACAGGAATACCTTGCATCGCTTGCTCACGTACCTCAGCTGCTAGAGGTGGTAATACAGTTTCTAAATCCTTACCTGCATCAGTCAGCCAAATTCGCCAGATACGCCTGTCATGAGTATCCCGTTCTCGACGCACTAAACCACGTTCTTCCATCCTGTCTAGTACACCCGTCAAAGTACCCCCCACTTGTTGAAGTTTCTCCCCAATACTAGAAGTAGGTAAACCATCTTCTTGCCATAAACAGCATAAAACCAGCCAATGAAATGGCGTTAACCCAAAGGGTTCTAGCTTGTCTGTAAACTTACGGGTAAGCAACTGTGAAAGTAGTTTGATTCTGTAGCCAAAGTTATGAGGGGCAAGGTTATGCTGCCATGACTCTGAAGTTAGAGCGTCATCAGGTCTAACAATCATCACATAATTACTTAGTGTACGTAATATTTATCATAAATCGATTTAAGGTTTTTGACAACCATTAGAACTTATACCAATTTTGGATTTTAGATTTTGGATTGAAAGCCTAGATTTATAGGCTATTACGCAACTGGCCTATTTTGAACTAAAAGCGAACAGATGTAGGGTGTGTGACGCTGCGAAAGTATTTGAACGTAGTCATAACACTTATAGCGTCACGCACCAACCATTGATTGTGAGACTTGCGTAATATCTGAGGTTTTTTTGACCTTGAACATAATCACAAAGTCAATCTAAAATCTAAAATCCAAAATCTAAAATTAATTGACACCCTTAAGTTTACGAGTGTTGTCAACTAAACTCTCAGCGAATTGATCAAATCTTTGAGAAAGCTTTTCATCTAAAATTTTACCTTCAGGACTGAAAGCAGCATAAGCTTGCCCGATCGCAATTTGTTCTGGAATTACCCAACCATGAACCCAACGCATAATCAAGCGCAGATCATTTAAAGCGTTGCTGTTAGATTGACCACCGAGTACACTCAGAAGTCCTGTTACTTTCCCAGACAATTCCTCAAAACTCATTAAATCTAGGGCATTTTTGATCACACCGCTAACACCACCATGATACTCAGGAGTAGCTAAAACTAACCCATCACTGTTGCGTACAGTATCACGCAACCTCTGCACATCTGGATATTCCGAATACTCTTTAGCTCCCGTGCAGAATGGTAATTGCAACTGTCGTAAATCGAGAATTTCTACCTCTGCACCGATAGCTTCTAGCCGTTGTGCTGCTACTTGTAAAGCTAATTGGGTGTAGGAGTTGGGTCTTAAACTACCACCGATGCCAACAATTTTCACCATAGTTCACCCATCATTAAGTATTTATAAAATCCGAAGTCATTACGACTATGTTAATTATCTTAACGATTTATTCTCCCACAGTCAAATTACTAGGCAGTTATCAAGCCACTGATAACTGATAAGTACTCAGACAGAATTAATTACACACATTGTTTTCCTGTTGCCCCAAGCCTGTTCCCTGCCTTAACGAATGAATTTAATTCTCTCCCAATACTTAACTGTTGACTGATTTAACTCCCCTGCCCCTCTGCCTCTTTTCGGAGTTAGACTAGATTAGATAAGTAGTAATTTCCAGTTATTGCGATTTTTGCTAGAAGAGTAGTCAAAAAAATATGCTCGGCTAATGGCAACAGACAAAGGGTAATTTTTATGAAAAGTCCTGCTAAAAAAACATTGATGAAACAGCAATCACCAAAGCGCGTTGCTTGGACTGGTGCATTAGCAGCCAGTTTAATTATGTTGCCGAGTATGTTTGGAGGTAATCCTGCTTTGGCAGAAAAGGCAGAGCGCGATTCTTTAACCTATGGGGGATTAATCCAGAAAATTAATCAAGATCAAGTCAAAAAAGTAGAACTGGATGAAACCGAACAGATAGCAAAAGTTTATTTAAAAGGTCAAAAGCCAGATACACCACCACAACAGGTAAGGCTATTACAGCAGAATACAGAGTTGATTAATAAACTCAAAGAAAAAAATGTTGACTTTGGGGAAATATCTTCCGCTAATAGTAGGGCGGCGGTAGGGTTATTGATTAACCTGATGTGGATTTTGCCTCTGGTGGCCTTAATGCTGCTGTTTCTGCGTCGCTCCACCAATGCTTCTAGCCAAGCTATGAACTTTGGTAAATCAAGAGCGCGTTTCCAAATGGAAGCGAAGACTGGGGTAAAATTTGACGACGTAGCCGGGATTGAAGAAGCTAAAGAAGAATTACAAGAAGTTGTCACCTTCTTAAAACAGCCAGAAAGATTTACAGCCGTTGGCGCACGCATTCCCAAAGGGGTGTTGTTGGTAGGGCCTCCAGGTACAGGTAAAACTTTACTAGCAAAAGCGATCGCTGGGGAAGCTGGTGTACCTTTCTTTAGTATTTCCGGTTCAGAGTTCGTAGAAATGTTTGTGGGTGTAGGTGCTTCCCGCGTCCGTGATTTGTTTAAGAAAGCTAAAGATAATGCCCCTTGTCTGATATTTATCGATGAAATTGACGCAGTAGGTAGACAACGGGGTGCGGGCATCGGTGGCGGTAACGACGAGAGAGAACAAACCCTCAACCAGTTACTAACTGAGATGGATGGTTTTGAAGGTAACACAGGTATTATTATTATTGCTGCTACCAACCGTCCTGATGTCTTAGATGCAGCATTACTCAGACCAGGACGCTTTGACCGTCAGGTGATAGTTGATGCCCCTGATCTTAAAGGTCGCCTAGAAATTTTAAAAGTTCATGCCAAAAATAAGAAAGTTGATCCTAGTGTATCTTTAGAAGCGATCGCCCGCCGCACACCAGGATTCACCGGTGCAGACTTAGCCAACCTCCTCAACGAAGCTGCAATTCTCACCGCCAGAAGACGTAAAGAAGCCATCACCATCCTTGAAATTGACAATGCTGTAGACCGAGTAGTTGCAGGGATGGAAGGCACACCCTTAGTAGACAGCAAGAGCAAACGCCTCATTGCTTACCACGAAGTTGGACACGCCTTAATTGGCACATTAATTAAAGACCATGACCCAGTGCAGAAAGTCACCCTGATTCCCAGAGGACAAGCACAAGGTTTAACTTGGTTTACCCCCAACGAAGAACAAGGCTTAATTTCCCGTTCTCAACTCAAAGCCAGAATTACATCTACTTTAGGCGGTCGTGCCGCCGAGGAAATCGTCTTTGGTCAACCAGAAGTAACCACCGGTGCAGGTGATGACCTCCAAAAAGTGACATCAATGGCGCGGCAAATGGTGACAAGGTTTGGTATGTCTGAATTAGGGCCATTATCCCTAGAAACCCAGAATAACGAGGTATTTTTAGGGCGTGATTGGATGAATAAATCAGAATATTCTGAAGAAATTGCTGCCAAAATTGATGCACAAGTCCGTGAAATTGTCAATAGTTGTTACCAAACTGCTAAGGAATTATTGCAAGAACACCGAGCATTAATGGAACACTTAGTAGATTTGTTAGCAGACCAAGAAACAATTGATGGTGAATTATTCCGCAAAATTGTAGCTGAGAATAATACACAATTAGTTGATCAAACTGTGGCTGTATAGACTGCGCTGCGGCAGGAATCAGTTATCCGTGAATTAAGTAATGAGTAATGAGTAATGAGTAATGAGAGCCTATTTATCAAGTAAATATTAAGTAGGGGAGGCAAAAAGCGGTGTGGATTTTCCTCCCGCTTTATTACCCTTGTTTTACGGCAGTAACGCACCATAATCAGACGGTGCGTTAAAGCAACACGTAACGCACCCTACAATTTGAGCTTTACTTTATAAAGTAACTCTGAGTAAGACCCATTACTTATTACTCATTACTTGTTACTTATTACTCATTACTCATTACTTCAAAAATAATCACCTATCTACTGTTTTCGTGAATTACCTCTAGCAATTTGCTGTTGAGCAAACATTTCTCTTAACACCATTGCGGGGTCTACGTAGTTATTAGCGTATCTCATCACCCAGTGGAGGTGGGGGCCTGTAGTGCGTCCAGTCATGCCAATTCTGCCAATTCTAGCTCCGGTGGGAATTGTTTGGCCTTCCCATATCTGGATTCCACCAGCACGATCAATCATAAACCGCCGACCATTAGCGGTTTCTACATAACCTTCCATATGACAATAGGTGTGTTCCCATTGACCAGATTTAATCACTACATAAGTACCACAAGCACCTTGATCCCCAACTTTCGTGACTATACCAGCCCACCAATTGCGAATATAACTACCGTGGGGTGCAGCAATATCTAAACCATTGTGAAATTCCCAATTATCGCCACCGTTAGGAGAACGACGATAGCCAAACGCAGAGGTATAGGCTTGAAAATTCTCTACAGGAAAAGATGCTGCTGACCAACCATTACTAGTGGCTATTGTGCTGGAGTTAACTTCTCTAGCTCTCACAATCTCGAATCTTGGTAATAGAGTGATGCAGCTAACAATACTTAAACCTAAAGCTAATAGCGTACCTTTCGCAACAACTACTTTTGCTTGCCGCTTACTCATTATTCTTATTCCTTAAGCCACCTAAATCTAACACCTAGAAATTTATTTAATGTTCTTGTAAATACCCTAATAAATCTAAATCAAAACTTCATATTTTCCAGTAGAAAATATCTTATGTGAATCATTAGATTTACTCTATAAGTATATACTTACGAGTATTTACTTACCCAGTCAAATAGCTTAATCTATAACTCTTTTTACTGTCAAATTATTTCTGAATTTGATTTAAGTAGCTGCTTATGTCACGCTAATAAATATACTGTTAATTTTGTATTAAATGTTACTCATCTAGATGATTAAGACCCATCAAAAGACAGATTAGCCAATGGATAGTTGCCAAGGGTGCGAAATATTGTTAACTTTTATGCGTGAACTACTCCAACTAAGCTGACGCTATAGTTGAAGCTTCTGTACTCACAGGGGAGTGCCGCAGGTGAGACTTTCGCCCCATCTTTGGTCTTACCTCCCCTCCTACAGCAGAGACGGCTGAACCTTCCGCCTTGAGCATCCTGATTCCTTCTGCTCTAATGTTTATCGCCGCATTTCCGTCACGGTCATGATGAGTGCCACAGTGGGGGCAAGTCCATTCCCTCACATCTAACGGCATCTCACTCACTTGATAGAAACAATTAGAACAGAGTTTGGAACTGGGAAACCATCTATCAATTTCTACCAACTTTGCACCCTTGCGTTCTAGCTTATAGGCTAAAAAGTTGGTGAATGTTCCCCATCCACAATCAGATATTGCTTTTGCCAAGTTATGATTACGAACCATGCCTTTGACATGAAGATTTTCTACTATGACAGCTTGGCTATCGCTGACTAACTTGTAACTCAGTTTATGTAGAAAATCTTGCCTGGAGTTACTAACCCGTTCGTATACTTTGGCAAGAATTTTTCTGTATTTGTTTCTGGAATTACTCCCTTTTACTTTACGAGCTAGTTTCTTTTGTTTGCGTCTGAGGTTTTTCTCATGTTTGGCGATGTGCTGAGGATTGTCGTATTTAGAAACCTTTTCGCCATCGGTGACAACAGCAAAATGTTTTAGTCCTAAGTCAATGCCATAAATCTTGCCCTCTGTAATTTTGGGCGCATCCCCTTCTACTTCAGTCAAGATAGATGCAAAATACTTTCCTGATGGGGCAATGCTTACGGTTACGGTCTTGATTTTCCCCTCAATAGGTCTATGTATCTTGGCTTTTACTAGCCCAATATTACCGGGAAGTTTGACATTGCTATCGACAATTTTGACGTTTTGAGGGTACTGAATTGACTGCTTACCATGCTTAGATTTGAATTTAGGAAATCCAGCACGTTTGTCAAAAAAGTTTTTATACGCTGTAGTTAGGTTGAGTGTTGTAGCTTGTAAAACTTGGCTATAACAATCAGTCAACCATTGTGTATCTTTCTCTTTTTTGAGTAATGGTAATAGTGCATTGAGTGCCGACTGCCCCAGTCCCTTACCCGTCTGTTTGTAAGTCTCAATTGACTTATTTAGAGCATAATTCCACCACCAACGCGCACATCCAAATGCTTGCGCCAATAGTGTTTCTTGCTCTTTTGATGGATATAAACGGACTTGAACAGCTTTAATGAGCATCTCAATATCACCTCCTTGATTTATGTATCTTACTGCAAAACATACTTTTCAGTAAAGTAGTAAGATAAAATGATTGACAACTCCGCACTTCGTGCCGCTACGCTAACAACCACCCACTTCTTTATCAATCTGACGGTTGATAAAGAAGTGGGTGGCAACCGTTCGGTATCTTGCTACGTCGTTGTCCGGCTTATATCCCCAGCTAACATTCTTATAGGTGGGGACTTACGCCGATTTTGTTAAAATTACTGAATCAGTCGATTGATGATGAGATTAAGGATCAATCGAACCATTTGCAGGACGCACCAAAGCCATGCTGACTGAGATATTACCTTTCCGTTTTGAAATAGACACAGTTGCGATCGCTGGAGCAAGTTTGTGGTCTTTGGCGTTATATTTAGCCTTTTCCCCGTTGAGTGAATGGGTAATGGAACAACTCAACCGTTGGTTTAACTTTGCCGAGCGATCGCTTTACACCAGTGAAAAAGAATTTGAAAAAACCCGCAAAGCCAGAGAATCACAAAACGCCTTTTACGCTTCACTATTTAGCATTGTGCCGTTTTTGATCATCGGTGCTTTATGTAACTGGGGTGTGGAAATCAGTTTAGGACGTAGTTGGGCAATTAGTACAGGACTACTAGCCTGTATGGGTTGCGGGATTTATGAATTAGGGCGTAGAGATGGTGAGTCTTCGGAGTGACAAGCAGGGAGCAGGGGGCAGGGAGCAGGGGGAGACAAGGAGAGAAGTCTGAGCGGAGGTTTCCTCCGATCAGAACTTCGGGTAGACAAGGTAGACAAGGAGAAATATTTACCCCAATGCCTCATGCCCCATGCCCAATGCCCCATGCCCCATGCCAAATGCCCCATGCCCCAAAATTTTTGAATTTTGAATTGATTAGTCGCCAGAGTATGTAATAATAAGCCGATCGCTAGAGTAATAAGTTACCGACTGTGCAATCAACGGATAATATGAATGACCTGGCAGCTGCTTTACAACAGCCTGCTGATCTGACTTTTGAATTACCAGATCCCGAAGACGAACAGATTCCAGAGTCAGATTTCCAACAACAATTGGATATAGCTTGGCAGGTGTGCGATCGCTTTGATTTGCAAACTGAAATTTGGCGGGGACGTATTTTAAGAGCAATCCGCGATAGAGAAAAAAAAGGTGGTGATGGGCGCGGTACTGGTTTCCTCAACTGGCTCAAACAACGGGAAATCAGTAAAAGTCAAGCCTATGCCTGGATTCAATTGGCTAACAGTGCTGATACCCTGCTCGAAGAGGGGAAGCTTGAACCCAGTGCAGTCAATAATTTCAGCAAACGCGCCTTTGTAGAAACCTCCAAAGCCTCCCCAGAAGTTCAACAAATGGTAAGTGAAGCCGCCAGTAAAGGCGATCGCATTACTCGGCGTGAAGTTCGTCAACTCACAGACGAATGGACTGCTATGTCTTCAGATTTGTTACCAGAACCTGTCAAGGTAAAAGCCGCCGAAAACTCCCTTCCACCGCGCTACATTGCCCCTCTCGTCAAGGAAATGGAAAAACTGCCAGAATCTCATCAAAAGTTTATCCAAAAGGAAATAGCAGCTAATCCTGATGTGGATACTCTCAAGCAGGTAACTACAGAAGCGCGACAACTAGCCAAATACCTCAAATCTGCCGCTCAAGTCCAAGCCTTAACACAAGAAAATGTAGACATCGAAACAGCCCTAGAAGAAGCCCAAAGAGTCGGGTGTTTGAGCATAGCGGCTGATTTAGTCAATCAAGCATCCCAAATAGAACAAACCATTGCTAAGTTATACATGACATGGAAACGCATCAGTAATTTAGCTGATAGGTTATATGTAGATACTGGTGCAAGTACACCCAACCTGCGATCGCTCCTTACTTGCATTGAACCCCTAGGCAGCGAAATCATGGAAGTACAACTAAGTGGAGCTACAGAACACACCGTCCGCCTACAAATTCAGGAGACAAATTAGTAATTACGAATTACTAATTACGAATTACTAATTATTCTCTACCTACTCCCCAATAAACCGCAATTTGGTGACTTCACATCTGTAGTGTGAGGTGTGAGAATAGGTGTTTGAGCCACAAGCACTACATTACCATCACGATTTATTACCCAGCCTTGGGCTTCGATAATTGGCATATAGCGATCGCCAGATGGAAATGTTTCTCTATTCTGCTTAATCTTACCAACATGATTTTCTCTATCTAGTGGTAATTTAATCCACTCTGTTATAGCAGCATCATCCATCAATGTATCGCCCGGACTACGTGCAATACCTCCTCTACCTGTAGTAATAAATGAGCTTTTTTCAGTGTTTTTTCCTTGA
>JBODRP010000090.1:0-16869 GCA_050633005.1 Trichormus sp.
ATTGGTCTACCGATATGGGCAGACTCTATGGACTCCCCCAAGGTGCTATTTGTCCAAGCCCGGAAGCCTTTTTGCAGTTAGTTCATCCTGAAGATCGAACATCTTTCAGAAAGGCAGTGAAGCGCAGTATTGAACAACATCAACAATTAGCTATTACCTATCGAGTTATATGGCCTGATGGCAGCATTCACTGGCTCAGTACTAACGGTCAAATCTACTATAACGACATGGGACAACCCATGAGAATGGTTGGTACAACCAGAGATATCACCGAGCGCAAACAAGCTGAAATCGCCCTCAAAGAAAGTGAAGAACGGTATCGTTCCGTAGTTACAGCGATGCAAGAGGGTGTAGTGTTACATCAGCGCGATGGGAAAGTAATTGCTTGTAATGCCAGTGCAGAAAGGATTTTAGGGCGGTCAAGTGATGGCATCATGGGGCGTTTCTGCGATGATGTCTCTTGGCGAACTATCCATGAAGACGGTTCTCCCTTTCCTGGAGAGGAACATCCTGCAATGGTAAGCTTACGCACCGGGCAACCTTGTACAAATGTGATTATGGGAGTTCACAAACCCAATGGACAACTAACTTGGATTTCGATTAATTCTCAACCCTTATTTCGTAATAATGAATCTATACCCTACGAGGTAGTAGTTTCCTTTACTGATATTAGCGAACTGCAAGCCGCACAGCACGAACAACAACAAGCACAAGAAAAAATCCGCGAACAAGCCGCCTTATTAGATATTGCCACCGATGCTATTTTTGTTCGAGACTTAAACAACCACATCCTGTTTTGGAATCAAGGTGCAGAACGGTTGTATGGTTGGTCAGCTTCAGAAATTATTGGCATTCAACCCCAGGACTTATTATATCCAGAAATTGCCTGTGATCTGCATCAAACAGCTTGGGAAACCGTGCTGACGGCTGGTGTGTGGCAAGGAGAGTTAGAAAAAATTACCAAATCAGGCCAAGAAATCATTGTCGAAAGTCGCTGGACACTGATGCGGGATGGAATAGGGCAACCTAAATCGATTTTGATTGTAGACACCGACATCACCCAGAAAAAGCAACTAGAAGAACAGTTCTTTCGGACTCAACGTTTAGAAAGCTTAGGCACACTTGCCGGTGGTATTGCTCACGACTTAAATAATATTTTGACACCTATTTTGGCGGCGGCTCAACTCTTAAAGAATAGAATTAATCACAAGCCACAAAAATCGCCTACGGCAAGCGGCACACCATCGCAACACCTACTAGACATTATAGAAAACAATGCCAAACGAGGAGCAGGCTTAGTTAGACAAGTATTATCCTTTGCGCGGGGATGTAAAGGAGAACGTACCATAGTCCAACTCAAACACCTAATTACCGATATTATTCTGATTGGTAAACAGACATTCCCCAAATCAATTCAATTTGCCGCCAAATTACCAGAAGACTTATCTGCTGTCTGTGGAGATGCTACCCAATTACATCAAGTGCTGATGAATTTAGTAGTTAATGCCCGTGATGCCATGCCAGAAGGCGGAAAAATCACTATCTCTGCGGAAAATATTTTTATTGATGAAGCTTACGCCAGTATGAATATTCATGCTCAGGTTGGGCATTACATTATAGTTAAAATTAATGATACCGGCATGGGGATGCCACCGAAAATTTTAGATAGAATTTTTGAGCCATTTTTTACTACCAAAGCAGTCGGTACAGGTACAGGATTAGGACTGTCCACCGTACTGGGTATCACCAAAAGCCACGGTGGTTTTGTGAGTGTGACTAGCAAAGTCGGTGAAGGTAGTCAATTTAACTTATTCTTACCCGCAGTGCCAGCCATAGGAGATTCAATTACTGAAAATGCACTCACCTCTCAAGGTGATGGAGAGTTAATTTTAGTTGTAGATGACGAAGTGCAGATTTGTGAAATCACCAAAATGATTTTAGAAAATCACAACTACAGAACTTTAACTGCTAATAATGGTATCGAAGCGATCGCCCTTTATGCCCAGCACAAGCATCAAATTAGTGCTATTTTCATGGATATGATGATGCCAGAAATGGATGGTATCACCGCTATTCGTACCATGCGGAAAATGAACCCCAAAGTCCAGATTATCGCTTGTAGTGGCCAAAACTCACCAGAAACCCTAGAAGAAGTTGCGGGGATTGATATTCATCAAGTATTATCTAAACCTTTCACCGCCGCAGAATTGTTAAATAGTTTGCAGAATTTACTTCGCAACAATTAATTATAGCGATTTCCAGTGAAGTGAGGTATGAGTAATATTTTAAACGCAAAGGGGCGCAAAGTAAAGCGCATACCGCCAAGGGCGGAACCCGAAGGGTAGGTACGCAGAGGTTTGTACCTCAGCAGGCTAGGAAACGCTATATATTACTTATTACTCATTACTTATTACTTATTACTCATTACTCATTACTTATTACTCATTACTCATTACTCATTACTCATTACTCATTACTCATTACTTATTACTTATTACTCATTACTCATTACTCATTACTCGTAGCCTGGAATGTGCGCCAAGAAGATTAAATCAGTTATCAGTGACTTGATAACTGATAACTGATAACTGTTAAAAACTGTAATTGCGATCGCGTACCCATAGACTAACAGGTACAGCATTACCTTGGGGGTCTACTTTGACTTTGACAGTGATTGGCCGTAGCTGTCTAGCGCGATTTTGTCTAGCAGAACGGCGAATATCTTCAGAAATCATTTGCCGTTGTTCATCAGCAATATTGAATGTTTCTACGCCGTAGTTGACAAAACCATTTTCATAAACACCTCGGAGGGCTACTTGATTGTTGGGTAGGGACGTAGGTAAGGTACTGGTTACACGCACAGGCCGCCAAGCTCTAGGCACACCACGACTAAAAGATGGTTGTTCTCGCAAAATCACATATAAATTAGTACCTGAAAGTAACCGTCCATTCCTCCCGCCATTTTGCCTCACAACTTCATTCCACCCTGGTAATCTTCTCAAATTAGAGATCCGAGCTATGTTGTAATCAAGATTGAGAGTATAACCTTGCAAGACATTTTCAGGAGATGCACTCACAGTCTGCAAAATTACATCTTTGCCTGTGAGACTAGTATAGGCAGCTTGGGTAGGCACAGACAAAATTATTCCTGTTTGTAGCATTAAAGGAACTAATAACCGCCAAAAAGGCAAAGGCTGGTTATATTTTTGTTCTGTCGCTGTCAAGTAATCTTTAAAAGTTAGCTTCTTCGAGAACTCCGCTTCAGGAGATAAAGTTTGACTTTTACTAGATTCAGAAGATTTATCTGACATGGGCGTAGTCCTAAAAATAATAGTTTGTGGGGGAAATGACAATAGGACTTATACCAATTCGCAATTCGCAATTCGCAATTCGTAATTCAGAAAGTGAGATACCATCTGGGTTTCAAGCTTTGCATCTGTTGCCTAATTTTGGAGAATTGGTATTACGCAGAGGGGGCAGGGGGAGAGTTATTATCGAGTCAACAGTTAATAGTCAACGGTTAACAGTCGGTATTAATCTTTACTCTTATTGCCTGATGAACTAGATGAACTAGAACCACCGGTGACACGGCGTTCAAACCATAATCCTGCACTGATTAATGTTGAACCGCACATGACGAAAACCATTGATCTAAAGAGTAAATCAGTGTTGTACTCTAGCACTCGACTAATAACTAGTAAAGTTAACAATAGCATACCGCCCCAAAAGGAGCGTCTATTGTTGAGTTTTAATCCTTCTTGAATGAATCCCCAAGAGAGTACTACTAACAGCACACTGAAAATAAAACTGCCTAAGTCGCCAATACGATTAATAGCTTGATGCCAAAATGGGACTACAACTATAAAACCTAGAAAGGTAGCAATCAAACTAGTTTTAAACACCACTTCCCGACGGGGTGGGTTATTGGTTTGACGTAGGAGAAATAACCATTGTAAGACGGCTAAACCACTGAGAATCCCCAAATCAATGATTGGCAGAGACATAAAAGCGTTGATGCTGTTTCTCGGTGCAAAGGAATTAAAAGTTATTCCTTGCCAGGGAAAACGGAAGGAGAGGGCATAAAAGACTAAACCAAAAGCAATTAAAGCTAAATTACGGGCTAGGGGTTGAAATAACCGGTAATTGATGGTAGGAAACAGCAGATCGTCGTAACTCCAGAATAATGCAGGTGGCAGTGCTAATGCAAAAGATGCCACCCAGGGGGCCATATTCGAGAAATTCTGTAATGGTAGGGGGTTAAGGTTGAATTGCAGGGAACTGGCAAAAAAGAAAGCGGCGAAGAAGAAAATCCACCGGGAACGGCAGGAGTAAGCTAAGGGTACAAACAATAGCCATGAGATTAAAGGCATATGTCGTACTGCTAACCTAGCCCAATTCCAGTCAGCCGATGATGGAGAAGCTAATAAATCCCCTACTCCAGTCCAATAACCAATCTGCACGAGGATAATAGCCAAAATCCCCAGAGAATTGAGGGAGAGACTATAGGCCATTAATGACACACCAAATCCCCAGGCTAGAAACAGTTGTGTAGCCGAACCACTGATATTAAAAATCTGCGCCATCAACAAGATGTTAACGCCGAGGATGAAAGCAGCTAAGATTAATAGTGCTTCTCCTAAAATGCGGTTGTTGCGTTGTTTCTTTTTGCCTTCACTTTTATTGAGTGTGGGTTCTGTCCAGGTGTAAAAACCTGTGATACTCACGAAGATAAACAAACTCATCATCATGATGAATTTGACTTCTCTTGACCAAGCAAACCAGTTAGCCGCTACAAAAGTGGTAACACCTAAGATTAATAGGATACCACCGACAGCGATCGCAATCATCATAAAGCGATCGCGTGCAGCCGCTTCTAAATTTTTAAATTGATGGCGATCCGCAATTTGTTGATATTGGGAAGCACTAATTATTCCTTCATCACGCCATATCTGTGCTTCCCGTCGCAGTCTCTTCTGAAAATTATCAAACATCGTCACCCTCTCTAGTGCGTTTGGGCAGCTTGGTAATCAATTGTCCAGGATTTACGCAAAGAGATATTAAATGGGGTTAAGGGAATGGGGTTAAGGGCATGGGGCATTGGGTATTGGGCATTGGGCATTGGGCATTGGGGTAAATATTTCTTCCTTGTCTCCCCCTGCTCCCCCTGCCCCCTGCCCCCTGCTCCCTGCCCCCGCCCCCCGCCCCCCTGCCTCTTACCCATTCCCCTATTTAATAAATGGTGGTCATTATATTCTAAAGTATGAGGCAAAACTACTCATAAGTATTGTTCTTCTGTAACAGTTTTACTAATGGAAAAACCATCAAATTTACTGCTGAAACTTGCACGGCGTTTGTCTGAAAACCCTGATAAACAAGAAAAATTTATTCAAGCATTAATTTCTCCTCAGTCTTTTCATCCCTGTATTCTTTGGTGTCAAAATCAGCCAGATATCTTACCTTTTTCAGTAGAATCGCCATTAAATTGGCAACCACAGTTTATAGATAGATTACAATTAGGAGAAAAACCTGGTAAACACCCCTTACATGATCAAGGATATTTTTACTGTTTAGATTTTTCGTCTGTATTTGCAGCTTCTATTTTATTAGCAATTCCTCAATCAGTGCAGTTAATTTTTGATATGTGTGCTGCACCAGGAGGTAAAAGCATATTTGCTTGGCAAGCTTTGCAACCAAATTTAATTATTTGTAATGAAGTCATTGGTAAACGTCTAGGAATGCTGATATCTAATTTAAAACGTTGCCAGATTAGTCCTAGCATTATAGTCAATCGAGATTCTAGTATTTTTGCCGAAAATATCCCCCTCACCTGTGATTTAGTATTAGTTGATGCCCCTTGTACTGGACAATCTCTATTAGCCAAAGGAGAAAAAGCCCCAGGATGTTTTCACCCAACTGCTATTAATAAAAGTGCTAATCGTCAAAAAAGAATCATTGCCAATTCCGCCCAAATAGTTGCACCCCAAGGTTATTTAGCTTATATGACTTGCACCTATGCCCCTGAAGAAAATGAACAGGTGTGCGAGTGGTTTTTATCACGCTTTCCGCAGTTTCAGCCAGTAAAAGTGACTCACTTAGAAAATTATCAATCACATCTAACAAGCATTCCCTGTTACCGCCTATTTCCTGAAGATGGATTAGGTGCAGGTGCTTTTACTGTGTTATTTCAAAACACTAATATTGGAGAAAAACAATACCTAGACATGGAAGTTTTAAATCATTTAGGTATTATCCAGAAAATTTAAAACAGTTATCAGGTTAAAAAATTAATCATCCCTGAGACAGACGAGTAAATAAAGCATCACACCTCATTAGTCGGAAGAGAGTTAACTGGTTGCTTTCTTAGGATCACTGTAGGAATTAGAAAGTCTACAAACAGGATAAATCAGGCGTGATAAATCGCGTCTCTAGAAAGCAAAAAGTGAGGTTTATATGACAATGACAGGATTAGATATTTTTGATACTACGTTGCAGAATACTATGCCTTGGGTAAATGATTTATGCAATAAGCTAGGATGGGAGAATAAACACAAAGTCTTCCAGGGGTTACGGGCAACCTTGCACGCTTTGCGCGATCGCCTCACAATAGAAGAAGCTGCTCATTTAGGCGCACAATTGCCCATTTTACTAGGGGGATTCTATTATGAAAACTGGCGACCTGGAGCGACTCCCATTAAAGATAGAACCAAGGAAGCATTTTTACAACATATCCGTGATTATTTCCGCACCTCCGATCCTGATATTGATGCTGAGATGGTAGTGCGTGCTGTCTTTAAACTTTTGGCTGAGAAGGTAACTAAAGGCGAAATTGCAGATGTGATTAATATGATGCCCTCACAATTACGAGAACTTTGGCCTGAAGAAGCGCGACTAAGATAATTCGTAATGGGCTAACGCCCCGCTCCGCTAACGTAATTCGTAATTCGTAATTCGTAATTCGTAACGATACTCCCCCCCGCTACGCTCTAAGCGCAGCCATACCACAAGCTTTACGTAATTGGTATTACGAATTATTATTTCACTTTTCTCCCTTTTTTTTGAATTTTGAATTTTGAATTTTGAATTGATTCATACACCTGAATCCTTACAATTTAACGATGTTTTTCATACCGTCCTATTAATTCTGCTGTTGCTAAAATATGCCCTGACATAGCAGCTTCAACTGCTTGTTTGGTAGCACCAAAATCTAGCCCTAAAGGAGTATCTAAAGCATAAAGTTTGAAAAAATAACGGTGAGTTCCTTGGGGGGGACAGGGTGGAAAATAACCGAATTGTCCAGCATCGTTTTTTCCCTGTATACCGCTTCCATCTAGTATTGGTGTAGTGGGAATTGCCTCCGATAAGTGGTTAGTATAACTAGGTAAATTATACAAAACCCAATGGACAAAAGTTCTATTTGGTGCATCTGGATCATCCACAATCAAAACAAAACTTTGTGTTTCTATGGGGGCATCTTCCCACTTTAATGTAGGAGAAATTCCTGCGCCTTCACAAGAAAATTTCAATGGAATCATACCATTTGCAGAAAAGCTATCACTTAGTAGTCTCATACTAATTAACTGGTAATATTAAAAATGATGATTGTATGGCATTATCGTAATCATCAAAAATATCTTGATCCTCTTTCTCAAGTTACAATTCTCTATCATGGTAATAATACTGAAGCAATAGCAAAAAGCCTTGAATAAAATATACTGATAATTATCTGGGTTATTTTATGTCAGGCGTGTCTTTTCAGTGTGAGAATCTAAAAGATCAAGTTGACTCTATATTACAACTTTTACAGCAGGAACAATCTTTGCGATCGCAAGATATTACACCTGTGCAAACTTCTTTAGTAAAAGCAATTTCTCCCAGATTTGAAATTGTATTTGCTGGGGCTTTTAGTGCAGGTAAATCAATGTTAATTAATGCCCTGTTAGAAAGGGAATTACTCTATAGTGCAGAAGGACACGCCACAGGTACAGAATGTAAAATTGAGTATGCAGAACTCGATCAAGAACGGGTAGTTTTAACTTTTTTAAGTGAAGTAGAAATACGAGAGCAAGCAGCTTGTTTATGTCACCAATTAGGCTTTAAAACAGCAGCTAATCTCAATCAATCGGAAGTCGTTAATCTGTTATATCAAGGCTGTCAAGCAATTATTTTACAAGAGGGTGGAGAGAGTAAATCAGAACGGGCTAAACAAGCCAAAGCATTAATATTATTGTTACAAGGATATGAGGCTAACCGCCAACATATTCATACTATCAATAATGCTACCTATTCAATGGAGCAATTTAATTTTTCTAATTTAAAAGAAGCGGCTGGATATGCACGGCGTGGTAGTAATAGCGCAGTTCTCAAGCAAATTGAATATTATTGCAACCATCCCCTATTGCAAGATGGCAATGTAATTATTGATACTCCTGGTATTGATGCCCCAGTGGAAAAAGATGCACAGTTAACTTACGCCAAAATTCAACATTCCGATACATCGGCGGTGGTGTGTGTGCTAAAACCTGCCTCTGCCGGTGATATGACGAAGGAAGAAACGCAACTTTTAGAGAAAATGCGGCAAAATAGACTTATCCGAAAATTAGATTTTGAACCTTGATTTATAAGGGTTTGAGGGTCATTTGCGGATATGTCTAATGGTAGCATACGCGATCGCGTTTTTTATGTCTTCAACCGCATCGATGAAACGTGGTACAATACCCAACTCAGGCAACGGCTAGATAATTTAATTAACGGAGAGTTCCGTGATACTAGGCGAGTTTATAAAACGAGTGGCTTACTTGGCTTTTACGGCAGTCAAATTAAACAAACAAGCCAACAAGATCGCTTTGGTTTAGATTCTATTTTTGCAGATAGTGTTAAAGGTGTAAATGGAGGAGAAGAAACACCACAGTTTGTTTACGCCTTTAATAACTATTGTGTGAGTTCCGGTAAGTTAGCTGCTACTAATTTTCGGATTTCTCTCAATGGGTTTGAATCACCCAATACTAATTATGTACGAATTTTAGCTGAACAAGGCACACCTTTAATTAATCAACTCATTCAAGACAGTGGTATTGAAGAATTTCGCACGGCTATTACGCGTTATCTCACTGAAGAAAAGCGTCCCCAACTTTTTCAAACTCTCGCTGATGATTTAGAAGATATTTGTATTAAACTGAAAAAACACTATCAATCATTGTATCAAGACTTAGATAGTCAGCCACAAGAAATTGAGACGATGAAAAAACAGGAATTGCAACGTCTCAATCAACAATTACAACAAGTCGGCAGAGATTTTAGTCAGCAAATCACCGAAGAAGTTAACCAGGTAATTAATAATGCCTGTAATTCTTTTGAAGGAGATTTCAAGCAATTACAATCACGCATGATTCACCGTTTAGATGAGTTGTTAGATACCTTCTCTGTAGCTGATGCTTATCGACGTGCCACTCTCAGCCATCCCCGCAATGCTACCGCGCCATTATTAGCAATTTTAGTCGAGGCATTTTATTATCTAGCCAATCAATTAGAAGATATTTTAGTTGCATCATCTCAACAACTCATTGCTAATCTTTTTCAAAGGTTAATGGAGAAAGTCCGTAAATCAGAATATTATCGTCAATTATATCGTTTATTAGGTAATGATGCTGGAATAGAACAACAGATTAAAGCTTTAGAAAAACGTGTGTGTCAATCTTTAATAGATGCAGCTAGTGTAGAGTGCGATCGCTTTGTGCGTGAAAGTCATTTATTCTATGATGAAGGGACTTTTTCTATCTATCAATTTCGCCAAACATTGCTACAAACTTCCCAGGGTTATGACTGTGAAAGCATGGTAGAAGCTCAACCAGCCATTAGACAATTATTAAAGTTAGATTTTGAACCAAAGGTTTTTCAAACCATCCACAAAACCTTCCGCCAAACCATTAATCAAATCCTCAAAACTCAATTATTACCAATGGCTGAAACCCAAGCCGAAGAAATTTTACAGCAGTACCCCCAAGCACGGGTTTATTTAGAACAAACTCTGCAACAAGAAGCCGAGGAAAAGATTGATCATAATCGGCGGTTACTCACTGCATTAACTAGAAAAATTGAGGCGTATAATGCGGCAGTTACTAATATCAATAGTTGCTTACAAGCCATGCAGTTATATGACCATCTCTTACCTGTAGTTACCATTAATGAATCAGAATTTATAGAGAAAATAACTGCTACTAATGGAGCAATTATTTCAGATGGATTATTGGATGGAATCGGACAAATTTAGAATGATTAATTCCTAATTTATAATTCACGCCTGATGTGAATTAGGAAAATTGCCTATCCAATAAATAGCCTATGGGTGGGGTGTATCAAACTTGGTAGGGGGGGTTCACCGAGATCAAAAGTTAATCATTAATGATGTTTGTTAACCCGCCCCTGCAAATATCTAGGTATTCGCAAGATTTTAATTCACATTAGACGTAATTCGTAGATAAGTAGGGTGTGTTAGGCGTAAGCCGTAACGCACCTTTGAGAGCTTACGGTGCGTTACGCTGTCGCTAACACACCCTACTAAATAAGTTATATTACGTTCAGCTTTTAGCAAAACGTCTGACAGCAAATAAACTGCCAATTAATCCCACAACTGCACCGAAACTTAACAAAATTAAAGGTAAGAGTAAAATTTGTGTAGGAGTCAGTTGTAAACCATTGGTAATAAATTGAATAAATTCTGGTTGATTGGTGAGTAACTGACTAATGAACTGTTGAATAACAGAAATGAAACTCCAAGCGATCGCACCACCAACTAAACCAAAGGCAATGCCCTGTAAAATAAATGGAAGATAAATCCAGGCGGCAGTTGCACCCACTAGCTGCATAATTTCAATTTCCTGGCGACGCGCTAACACAATCAGACGGATAGTAGTAGTAGTGACAGCGATCGCAGTTAATGTCAAAATACTCGTAATTGTCAAAGTCACCAAATTTAAACCCCGGTGCAACTGAGCAATCCGTTTCACCGCCTCATCAATATACTGCACTGTTTCCACACCCTGTAACTTAGCCAATTGCGTAGCTAGATGAGGCACAACTTCAGGGTTACGTGCTTTCACCTTCACTTCATCAACCAAAGGATTTTCGCCTAGTTGTTGCGTTGCACCATCAATATCAGAAATCCCCAATTCCTTGACTAACCTAGTCCAAGCTTGTTCTTTAGGAATAGTTTGCACATTTACCACACCTGGAATTTGCACCACCATAGTTTCAATAGTTTGCGCCGGTATCCCAGATTCCAGATACACTGATACCTCTAGCTGACTACCGAATTGATTCAGGAGTTTTTCCACTTGCCAAGAAGTCTGCAAACTCAAACCAAACAAAAATAATAATACCGTCACGGTACTAACCGCCGCCCAATTCATCCAACCGCCGCGCAATAAACCCAGAAAAGTTTCTTTGAGCAGGTAGTCAAGTTTTGTGAGAAATTTAAACACAGATCACCCCAATGAGCTTCACACACGAGAACACTACCTTTTATAACTCTCCTATTCCTCTGCGTGAACCTCAGCGAGCCTCTGCGCTCAAAAATCAAACATTTAAAATGCTCCAAGTCAAGCTAAAACTAGATTGATACAATTAAATTAATTGGAATTTTCACAATCTAGCCATCGAGAATCATGCCTTCTGAAATTGCTGTTGAGAAGAAAAAGTTAAAAAATCCGCCTTTACAACTTCACTATCTAGGCGATCGCGTCCTGCGTCAACCAGCCAAACGCATCACCAAAATAGATGATGAAATTCGCCAACTAATACGCGAAATGCTGCAAACTATGTACAGCAATGATGGCATAGGTTTGGCTGCACCCCAAGTAGGAGTTCATAAACAACTAATTGTCATCGACTGCGAACCCGATAACCCCGCCAATCCACCATTAGTATTGATCAACCCCAGCATCAAACAATTCAGCCAAGACGTTTGTATGGCTCAGGAAGGGTGTTTGAGTATTCCCGGTGTGTATATGGATGTCAAGCGTCCCACCGTGGTAGAAGTGGCTTATAAAGATGAAAATGGCCGTCCCCAAACACTCAAAGCCACTGACTTACTTGGACGCTGCATTCAGCATGAAATGGATCACCTCAACGGTGTAGTGTTTGTAGATCGCGTAGACAATTCCTTGACTTTAGCACAGGAGTTATCTAAAAATGGCTTCTCGTATCAAGCAGTCAAACCAGTAGCGTAGGTGGTCTAGTAGTGTATTTAACTCCAAAAAGCGGTTTTTTTCTAGCTAGCTCTTGTGTAACAGCCATTGCGGCTGTTGGCTCAGTGTTTGAATTAAGTTCAGGGCAGCCAGATTTAGGTGTGCAAATCACCTCAATTATCTTAGGGTTGAGTATTCCTCTAACAGGATTATTTTTTATTGCCGCAGTTAGGGACGCACGGGCTAACATTAAATAAGCATCAGGTACATAAAAAGGGAAAAGGATGAAGTTAACTACTAAGGTTCATTCTTTTCCCTTTTCTCATGGGTGTAGGGGTGTAGGGGTGTAGGGGTGTAGGGGTGTAGGGGTGTAGGGGTGTAGGGGTATTTACTACTTATTACTTACTACTTATTACTTACTACTTATTACTTACTACTTATTACTCATTACTCATTACTCATTACTCATTACTCATTACTCATTACTCATTACTCATTACCCTACCCTTACACCCCTAATTTGCTGGCGATCGCCTCTACAATGAGAAAATGCTGATCACTTCTACTCAACTACTCAGACTCTCGCAAGGACATCTCAATTTACTAGAGACTTGTCCACGTAAATTCCAGCACACTTATCTAGAACAACTCAACTCGCCTTTAGATCCTCAGCACGAAGAACGTCAGATTTTAGGTAGTCGCTTTCACTTGCTGATGCAGCAGCGAGAAATGGGTTTACCAATTGATCATCTCTTAGCCGCAGATACAAAACTTCAAAGTTGGATGTCTGCTTTTGCTGAGGCAGCACCAGAGATTATCCAACCTGTCAGGAATGGAGAAGTCTTTCGGGAAAGTGAACATTACCGCACATTGCAAGTGCAAGATTATTTACTGACGGTTATTTATGATTTACTCATCAGCGATTTTCAGCAAGCGCAAATTCTAGATTGGAAAACCTATCCCAAGCCACCAGATAAACGCAAGTTAGCCCAAAACTGGCAAACTCGTTTATATATGTACGTTTTAGCAGAAACGAGCGCGTACTTGCCCGAAAATATTTCTATGACCTATTGGTTTATCCAATCTGAAGGTAAACCCCAAAATATAAAATTTACTTATAGCTCTAGCGAACACGAAAAAACCGCTAAAAAATTGCATCAGTTATTAAATAAGTTAACTAATTGGTTAGCACTTTATCAACAAAATCAGCCATTTCCACAAGTTGCAGACAGTAGTAAAGCTTGTAATTATTGCCAGTTTGCTATGAAATGCGATCGCATTCCCACCACTGAAGACACCAACAGCCAAAACTTATTACCAAATATCGCTAACATTCAGGAAGTAAGTATTTAATTGGGTATTGGGTACTGGGAAACTACCTTATCATCCTACACCCCTACACCCCTACACCCTTACACCCTTAAAATTTATGACTAACTTTGATCAAAGTGATGCTATCTATGTACGTGAGTTAGGTATTGATGATATTGCTCCCGTTTATCATTTGGGAGAACAATTATTTACCAGTGATTTGTATCCTTATCTATATCGTACCTGGGATGAATGGGAAGTAATTGGACTTTACAATACAGATCCAGAATACTGTTTAGTTGCAGAAACAGATGGCGAATTAGCAGGATTTATTTTAGGAACAATTATTACCAAAGCATCCTGGACTTATGGCTACATTTTATGGCTAGGAGTTAATCCTCAATTTCAACGTCAAGGAGTTGCTGATAAGTTAGTTGATAAAGTCGTTGCTCGGATGATTGAAGATGGCGCAAGATTTATGTTAGTTGATACTGATCCTACTAATATACCAGCCGTCAAGTTTTTCAACCGCAAGGGTTTTGGTAATGTCCGCCAGCACATTTTTTTATCGATGAATTTAAGCAAACATCCGTATTATGGCAGACTAATTGACTACGAACATCAAAAAGCAGAACGAGCAGGTTATAGACGTTCTCGCCCAGCAATTCGCGCTCGTAAACCTGAAGGATTTAATAATGAAATAGTCTTAAATCCTCTAGTCAATGAATCTGTTAATTCTGTTAATAATGAATAATGACTTTCAAAGTAATGAGTAATAAAGTAATGAGTAATAAGTAATAAGTAATAAGTAGGGTGCGTCAGAGTACTTAAACCTTGCCAAGAAACAGATTTTTGATATCTGATGCACCCTACAAGACTGTTTCTTTCCCTGCCCCCTGCCCCCTACCTTATGCCAACAATAAATATTTACGCCGATCTACTTAAAATAAATCTGGCAGAGTCTATATCACGAGACTAGCTGCCAGGAACACACCGTATATTCTCGCCATGTTTGATCGGGGTAGTGCTTATTTATAGGAAATAATGCCTATCCGTCACTAAGGATAACTGAATTACTGCTGTTCTGGGTTAAGAAAAGTCAGTTAAAGCGTTAATTTGTAGTTAATAATCAATATTTCTGTCCCCCTTGTCTCCCTTGTCTCCCTTGTCCCCCCACACCCCTAAACCCCCACACCCCCATACCCCTACACCCCTACCCCCCCACACCCCAATACCAATTTCCCCTGCCTGAAAGTAACTAATGGCTAATAATATAAGAAGACGCTTCACAAATTTTAACTATTAGCTTAACTAGAACCATGGCCAGAGATTTACGCGGATTTATCAAAATTCTAGAAGAAAAAGGACAATTACGGCGGATTTCTGCTTTGGTTGATCCAGATTTAGAAATTGCGGAGATTTCCAACCGGATGCTGCAAAAAGGTGGCCCTGGTTTGTTATTTGAAAACGTCAAGGGTTCATCTTTCCCGGTGGCGGTGAATTTAATGGGAACTGTGGAGAGGATCTGCTGGGCGATGAATATGGAACATCCCCAAGAGTTGGAAACTCTGGGTAAAAAGCTGAGTATGTTGCAACAACCAAAGCCACCGAAAAAGATTTCTCAGGCTATAGATTTTGGCAAAGTCTTATTTGATGTGGTGAAAGCCAAACCAGGGAGAGATTTTTTTCCGGCTTGTCAGCAAGTGGTAATTACAGGGGATGATTTAGATTTAAATAAGTTACCTTTAATACGTCCATATCCCGGGGATGCTGGCAAGATTATCACCTTGGGATTAGTAATTACTAAGGATTGTGAGACAGGTACGCCGAATGTAGGAGTGTATCGCTTACAACTACAATCTCAAACTACCATGACAGTTCACTGGTTATCAGTGCGGGGTGGGGCGAGACATTTACGCAAAGCTGCCGAAAATGGGAAAAAATTAGAAGTAGCGATCGCATTAGGTGTAGATCCTTTAATTATCATGGCGGCGGCTACCCCTATCCCCGTAGATTTATCAGAGTGGTTATTTGCTGGACTGTATGGCGGTTCTGGTGTCAATTTGGCGAAATGTAAAACCGTAGATTTAGAAGTTCCCGCCGATTCTGAGTTTGTCTTAGAAGGGACAATTACACCAGGGGAAGTTTTACCAGATGGGCCTTTTGGCGACCACATGGGGTATTACGGCGGCGTGGAAGATTCGCCATTGATTCGTTTTCAGTGCATGACACACCGCAAAGATCCAATTTACCTCACCACATTTAGCGGCCGTCCCCCCAAAGAAGAAGCGATGATGGCGATCGCTCTCAATCGGATCTATACTCCTATTTTGCGGCAACAAGTCTCCGAAATCGTGGATTTCTTCTTACCAATGGAAGCTTTAAGTTACAAAGCTGCCGTCATTTCCATTGATAAAGCCTACCCCGGACAAGCAAGACGCGCCGCACTGGCTTTTTGGAGTGCATTACCCCAATTTACTTACACCAAATTTGTGATTGTTGTCGATAAAGATATTAATATCCGTGACCCCCGTCAAGTAGTCTGGGCAATTAGTTCCAAAGTTGACCCCACCAGAGATGTCTTTATTCTCCCCAATACCCCCTTCGACACCTTAGATTTTGCCAGTGAGAAAATCGGTTTAGGTGGACGCATGGGTATTGATGCTACTACCAAAATTCCCCCAGAAACAGACCATGAATGGGGCGCGCCTTTAGAATCAGATATAGATGTCGCCGCAATGGTAGATAGACGCTGGGCAGAATACGGTTTAGCAGATTTACAATTAGGCGAAGTTGACCCGAATTTATTTGGTTATGACATGAAGTAATTTGTCGCGTACTCAGACAATGTGTTAACAGCCAGTAGGGTGCGTTAAAGCAACGCGTAACGCACCTTATTGGCGTGGCAAGACTAAAATAGTGCATTAGATATTGATGTTACGTCAACTTGCACAAGTTGTTCTTCCCCTACACCCCCACACGCTTACAGCCTTACACCCCTACACCCCTACACCCCTGTCTTCCCAAGAATATCTAACTTGAGAGAGAGTAACTGAGAATATTGCCAAATATTGAGCATGATGTAAGAAAAACGTTGAAACTCTTAACAGATTGAGTCACTTTCTTTTAGAGATATTGACACTATAATTACTTAATGTACGTATACACGTATTCAACCTAGTTATGGAATATTCAAGGAGTGGAAATTGCTGTGATTCAAGCAATACATACTCAAGTCAAAGGGAGAGCTAGATATAAAATCACAGAACTTTACGGTTCGATAGAACTCAAGGAATATTTAGAGCGATCGCTAATCAAAAACCCTGTCATATGTCAAGTAAAGGGGAATACATTAACGGGTAATTTGTTGGTGAAT
>JBODRP010000091.1:0-16849 GCA_050633005.1 Trichormus sp.
AAATTAAATATTCAACTTATTTAAGTTTTATCATCATCCATTTTTTTTTTAATCGTTGATACCACGGAATTTACATGAATGATATTCCCAGGCATTTTGAATGAAAAAAAATCAAAAATAATGGCTTTATTTATGTTTTTTTTACTAAAATCAGCGTTTTTTCAAATCAACTTCATGAATTTTTATAGTTAATTTTAGGTATGAAATTGAAGCTTTCATTTTGCAATAGCACCAGAAAAATATTCTGTCAGATTTTTAGATTACTTTAAAATAAATGCACAATATTATTTTATTTTATCAAAATTTATTTGATCTAAAAATAGTATATTTAACGAGGTAATCTAATAATTAATATTGATAATTTGTAATGGTGATATTTATAAACAACGGTCAAGAGAATGATGCAAGGACTACTAACTCAATCACTACTACACTCTCAGTCAGAATATGAACAGGCGATCGCATTTTCGGAGTTAGGCGATCGCCTCTTCGATGAATTGGCTGATAGAATGGCGACAAAGCGAGATTATCGATTGCTCTTTGAACATAAATTACAGCCAGAACTATTTCAACAAATCCGAGTCGCCGCCGCAGCTTACATTTGTGCTTGTTTAAATAGTCCCATCATTCTTTCGGAAGCTGAAATGTTGCAACGACTATTAGAGTCTAGAAACAAGTTGCCTAATTATATGGGTACTGGGTTGTTAATGCCTAAGAAAGAACATACTCTGGCTTTTAACTTGTTTCAGAAGAGTGTAGCTGAGGCCTTTTACAACCTGGGAGCTAATGACTTAATTGATGCAGTAGATTTACCTGTGAATCTCCGTATGGTTTATGGACAAACTGATCCTGAAAAACTGCGCCTACCTTTTACTAGTTCTAAATGCCATAGTGACGTATGGGCGGGAGTTCCAGCCGATGCAACTGTAGTTGTCCTACCACTATTTGGTGATATTGAGCATATCACTATTGAAGCGGGAGAAATGCCCCGTGAAATGGAACTACAAGCTATGCGGGTAATGTCAGACTTTGATGAAGGTAGAGATATTCCAATGGTTGTTTCTTACACCCAAGCCAAGCTACAACACGGTACTATGTATTTCAATGATGCCCGTGGATTGCATCAGACAGTGAGAAGAAAAGCCGAAGGTTTAAGAATTTCCGTTGATTTTCGCTTCCGCCGGAAATTTAATGAAGTCTATAGGGGAATGGTTGCACCTAATGTGGGTGGTGTAGAAGAAGATATGAGTGTACCTTATGAAGATTGGCTCAAGGTTGGTAAAGAAACTCTGATTGTCTTCGATGAAAGTGTTGAGCAAGCTAAAGAAAAACTGAGTACTAATTCTCCAGTTCCTCTTTACACTAGAGGATATCGCTTGGTAAAAATGTTCGACGTTTAATTACAATTTCCACAATAGAATGTGATAGATTCATCGCTGCGGGTGCAAGGCTTTGCACCCTTAAAAATTAATACCGTTCAGTGATGCCTCAAAAAATTAAAACTGGTGTAGGTTAGCTATTTGTAATTCGTAATACTCGCAAAGCGAGAAGCAAGCTACGTAATTCGTAATGGGCTAACGCCCCGCTCCGCTAACGTAATTCGGAATACCGCTACGCGGAAGCAAGCTACGTAATTCGTAATTCGTAATTAGAAAAAATAAAGAGGTCTAATTAGACCTCTGAGAAAACTTCTTATAATAAATTTTAAAACTATAGCAATTACAGCAAACCTGCATTAGAGCCTTGCTTACCAGTGGCGAGTTCCACCTTAACGATTTTGCCACCCATTTTTTGAATCCGTTGTTGTTCAGAGAACCAGTTTTCGTAAGGAACAAGCTTAGTAAAATATGTATTTTGTAGTTCCCGTTGGGTACGAATCCGGGTTTGGCTGGGAACGCAAGCTGTAATTTTAAATAACCGCGCCATGTTTTGATTCTCCTGTGGTGAATATGAAAACTTTTTTATTTCAAAAATTGGGATGATGAATTTTACCCAGATGTCTAATTAATCTTTCCAAGACTGGAAATCAAACATCAATACCAGACAGCTAACACTCATAACTGATATTTTAGTTAGATAAGCGTTTAGATGTTCTAGCACTCATGGCTGATTTCCAGTCCTTAATATAAGCGCACCTAATTAACTTAAGTGCAGTCTAACTCTTAGCTCAAGCCAGAGGAGATGTAGTCAAAGTAAACACCCATTTCTTTACCAGCGTCAGGGCCAACCAAGCTAGCAGTTACTTCTTTGATAGCTTGGATAGCTTGAACGGTAGCACCAACGGGTACACCCAAGGAGTTGTAGGTTTCTTTCAAACCGTTAAGTACGCGCTCATCTAGGATGGAAGGATCGCCAGCTAGCATAGCGTAGGTAGCGTAGCGGAGGTAGTAATCCAAGTCACGGATACAAGCAGCGTAGCGGCGGGTGGTGTACATATTACCACCGGGACGGGTGATATCAGAGTACAACAAAGATTTAGCTACAGCTTCTTTAACGATTGCAGCTGCGTTTGCGCTGATGGTGGTAGCAGCACGTACACGCAGTTCGCCAGTAGCGAAGTAGCCTTTGAGTTTTTCTAAAGCTGCGTTGTCAAGGTATTTACCTTGAACGTCAGAGGAGTTAATTACAGAGGTAATTGCGTCTTGCATGTTGTTATTTCCTTATTTCCAACCTTATTGCAATAGATTTCAGTTTCGTGCTTTGGAAACGGTTTCCAACTACTGCATTGCACCAACAACGTAGTCAAAGTAAGCACCAGCTTCAGCAGCGTCTTCAGCAGACAACAAGCCAGCAGCTACGCTCTTCATAGCACCAACACCACCAGCAACTGCGTCGATGGGTGTACCTAGGGATTTGTACATTTCACGTACACCAACGATACCAATTTCTTCGATGGGGGTAACGTCACCAGCAACGATTCCATAGGTAACGAGGCGGAGGTAGTAGTCTAAGTCACGGAGACAGGTAGCGGTCATTTCTTGACCGTAAGCGTTACCACCAGGGGAAACAACATCAGGACGCTTTTGGAAAAGTTGGTCGCCGGCTTGCTTAACGATACGCTCGCGGTTGTCGGTTAAAACTTGAGCGATGCGGAGGCGTTGTGCGCCACCAGAAACAAAGCTCTTGATCCGATCTAGTTCGCCGGGGCTGAGGTAGCGGGCTTCTGCATCAGCATTCACGATGGACTTCGTGACGATACTCATTAATGGATTCCTCCAGTACGAAATAAAACCAGAATTGAATTAAACTGGTGCGACTTTGAAATTGTTTGGGCTGAGATTTTGGTCTCGTCCTACAGACACGAGCAGTTAAATGAGTGACTGCTACTGTCATTAGATTACGAGGTTGCTTGAGTTAACACAACTACACAAGCTTTAAAACTCAACTACCTTACGCAAAATATTCTCCGGCATTCTGTTGAGCATTTATTGCTACTCTTAACAGTTTGTAACATTCGTTTTCAGAATTTGCCATGCACAAGCTAATAAGGGATTGTTTACTGGGTCTTAGGTATTGGGAAAAATCTTCCCAGTGCCTAGTTCCCAGTTCCCAGTCCCTGATAAATTAGCTATTTAACTTGGTTAGCGAGAGTAGGGAACTACATCGTCACCAAAGTAGCCGCTATATTCTGGGCTATTCACCATTGCTTCCACAGCAGCGCGTAGACCAGTATTAGCCAATAAGTTGTGATATTGGCTGATTTCCTCTTGGCTAGCTGGCATACGTCCCAACAGGTGGCGGCACAGAAGTTCAACTACCTTAGCAGAGGGGTAAGGTGTACAGAAGCGTTGACAATATTGGTCAGAACTAGCTAGTTCCAGCACAAACTGGCGCACGGAAATTTCGCCGTTGCTCAGTTGAGTTTCCAGGTGAGAAAGACGCAAATCTTCAGGAATGTCGCTGCTATAGACATCCATTACCTGAGAGTAAATAGCGTTGATGAGTACCTGTGTTTCGGCTGGGGTTGTAGCTGTACTCAGACGGTGAATGCGAACAGGTTGGCGAACCACTGTTACAGGTTGAGCGTTGCCATTGTTAGAAGAACGACTCAATTCTACAAAAGCGGGTTTGCTCTCGGCTGCTAAATCTGCGATCGCCTTTGCTAAAATTGGTGTCTTATCAGACTCAATCCTTGGCTTGACAGTCTTAAAGCTAGGTACAACCAAATCATCGTTTTGTTTGGTGAGCTGATTGTAAAGTCTTTGAGTATTGGGGAAATTCGCAGCAGGTAGGGTGGGGAAGCGACGATAAGGTACGGTATCTTCACCAAATACCTCACGATACTCCTGACTATTCATCAACGCGGCAATAAAAGCACGAATCCCTTGGGTAGCCAATATCTGGTTATACTTACGGATTTCTGCCTGGTCAAGCGGCGCACGTCCCAGGAAATGCTTAGTTCCTAACTCAATTACCTTGGTGTTGGGATAGGGTGTGTAGAATTCTTTCAAGTAGAGGTTAGAGTAACCCAAACCTTCAATAAATTCTTTAACGCTGATTTCGCCGTTACTCAACTTGCTTTCTAAAACGGTAAATTCGTTTTTAACAATGTAAGGTGCAATGTCACGCTCAAAAATCTGGCGATAAGCTGCACTAATCAAAGTTTGAACTGCGACTTTATCAGCAGTATTGGCTACTAGTTTGAAGACTTTGGTTTGTTCCCGTTGCTTGGTAACACCTTGATTGATGCGAACTTCTACCTCTGGTTCTGGGCGTTTTTCCCCAACCGCACCTAGTTCTACAAAGCGTGGTGTTACTGGTTTTTCAACTTTTGTACCTACATCTTCACGAATGCTACCAACACGTAATTGTCGTTGTGCTACACCAGCCGGAGTCAAATAGCGTTCGTAAGGAACTGTATCTTCTCCAAAGGCTTCATTGTACTCTACGCTGTCAAGAATCGCATCAACTACTGCGTAAAAACCTTTTTTCGAGGCAATATCAAAGTATTTGTTCATTTCTTGACGACCGTAGGTCGGACGACCTAACAAGCGTCTGTGAATGTACTCAATAGCTTTACAAACATAAAGCGATGTCCAGTACATTTTGCGGAATACATCTGATTTCGCTAAAGCACGCACAAATTCCCGTATGGAAATTTCGCCGTTTTCTAGCTTAATTTCTTGCACCTTCAACCGTTGACCTTCATACAGGTCACGACCGAAAACTTGCAGGTAAGTAGCTCTAATTACCGCTTGGGTAGAGCTTTCCGAGAACTTAATACTTGCTCCCTTAGCGGCTTTTTTACCAATTGTGCCTGGTAATTGATCTAACTTGAACACCTTAGCACCAAGAGTTCCAGGCGCGACACCTCTAGCACCAGGGTTGCTCAGTTGGTTATTAATACCAGGGCCTTGGTGAATCAAGATGCGTCTTGTATCTTTACCAAATGGTGCAGGACTGCTGCTGGGGTTGCGAGTTTCTTTCGGGAAAATCGCGCCAAACTGAATTTCTAAGGGGTCGTTACCAGAACCGTAAGGATGCTGGTCAGGTAATGGCTGTTCGTAAGCCGCAAATGTCGTAATAAATTGAGGTACTTTACGGAAAGGCGCGCTGTAGTTAAACAGGTCTTGCTGTGGCCCCCAGTTGCGACATTCTTGAGCTTCTTGACCTAGACCACGCAGGTAAGGTACTGTCTCTTCCCCAAAATAGTCGCTGTATTCTTGAGAATCTACCAAAGCATCTACTAAAGCTGGTAAACCACCGTTAGAAATAATCGAGAAGTATTTTTGTACTTCTTCACGGCTACTTGGCCCCCGTCCCAAAATGTGACGGAAAGCTAGTTCAATAACACGGCTGTTAATAAAAGGTTGGTAAAACTGTTTTTGGTAAAGGGGAGATTTTGCCAAACGACGCACAAATTCCTTCATGGAAATGCTGCCGTTTTTGACTTTGGATTCTAAATCAGAGATAGACAAGCTATAAGCACGGGTAATATCGCGCTCAAAAATTTGTCTGTAAGCGGCTTTGACTACCTCATTTTTTTCGCTAGTTGACAACCCAGGCTTCATCACAAACTTGGGTCTTCTTTCAGCAGCGTTGAAATAAATTTGGGGTAGCTGTAAACCTTGTTGGTCGCCAGAGGGACGTTGACGAACTTTAGTAGAAGGTGTTGCTGCTTTAAACTCTGTCAACAACACATCCATATACTGAGTGACAATCTCAGTAGCTTCAGGATCTTTGCGGAAGTAAGACAGGGATGCTGATCTAATTTCTTGCAAAGCTACTAGGGTTGCTTCCCCAGAACAAGCATTTTCAATAATTTCCCGCAAACCACGGGTATTGACAGCAATGATGTTGGGGTCGCCAGCCACGATCGCATAAGTAGCATAGCGCAAGAACCAGGATAAATCCCGTAAGCTCTTGGCCATGTTGCTAGGGCCATAGCGCGCAACGTTAATTGGTCTAAATCCTGCTGGGGTAGGGCCACTAGGAGATGTGTTGAATATGGAACGCAAATTTTCTAAGAACCCACCACGCGTTTCCACGTAGGTTACAGTCCCTAATTTCATTCCTTCTGCAACATTTTCACCACCACCAACAGCAGCACCAACCATCGCCAGTTCTTGTTCTCTGGGCTTTTCTAAAAAAGCCATTGGCGAACCACCGACAAAAATCCGGTTAGCAGCACGAGAGACGATAATCTCAGAATTGTCTGTGAGAGTCTGGGCAATTTCTAAACGTTTTGCACCAGATGCAAAATAGCTTGCTAGTTCTTTTAGTTCCCCAGTTCCCAAAAAGCGGTCTTGTTGCTCTGCTTGGGAAATGGTAGCTACAGCCAAGGTTTGATATAGTTGCGGGCGCGCAACTGAGCTTCCACCACTCGCCTTAACACTCATTGGATTTGTAAAACTCCCATCATAATAATTTATGTGTTAAGTCTGGGTTGCTTTGAGGCTTGACACATCGTTCTTTTCATGCGTTGTGATTATTGCCTACAAATTTGCCAGTAAAATTAACCCAGTCAGCTTTTAGATTAGAACGTTTTGCGTTTACACTGTTAATTTATTAAGAACTATGTAGATTTTTTTGGCTAGATCCTTGTATTGCAAGAAGTACATACTCTTAACACGTTGAGACAAAATCTAATTTTTGTTACTTTTTTTAACAAATCTGCCAAAAAAAGTTCTAATTTGCTTTCGTTCTCTAATTTTTATCTTCCAGGCGGGAACACCCTACACGTAACAAGGTGGAGTATAGGGATGAGAGCCAGGGCAGGGTCTTGATGAAAAAACGAAAAATAGGAAGATACTCTTACCCAACCGCTTTTAAGGGGGAGAAGATTAGCCGTGGACGGCGAACTGCTTAAAGCAGAGTTAAAAACCCTAGAGTCCACACTGGATGGAAGGCGATTACTTGTAATCTTCACGACAACATCCTAAATTAAACTCAGACTGGTCGTAAATCATGAGAGCGATCGCTACAGTTCCAAAAACAATAGGGTAAGGCATTCAATCCTAAAAAATATTCCTGTACTTTCGGCTAACGCGTGCTAGTGCTGAAAAAACAATAGAAACTAGAGCTTCATTTTGCCGATGGATTTCGCAACCTTCCTTTGCTTTTGAGTATCCATCCATAGCAATTTTATAAAACTGATAGGAATCTATAATAAATCCTTGTTTTTTATCCATTTAAGCTAATTGATGATTTGTAGTTATTTAGTATAAATTAGGTAAATTATACCTGATAAGATGATATGACATTGACTTAAATTGTCAGTTTGAGGCATTAATATATACTAAAAACTAACTAATCTGCAATTCATTTAAATTATTATCTTGCTCCTTTTGATGATTAATAATACTTGCTTCTAATAAGCAATAAATAAAATGAGGTGTTTCTGTATTGACTGAATGTAAAAGATTATCATAAACTTGACAAGCTAATTCATCATTTAAAATTCTATTATGTATATTAATTAACGTTCGTAAACTTTCACGGATATATTTATTGTACAAATAATGACAAAGGTAAATAGAACGCACATCCCGAATTTCTATTGCTAATACTTCTCTAGGAGATAAACCTAAATTAGGTAATTTGCCATAAGAAATGGTTTGTCGATGACGACCTCCTTTTCCTGGTGATAAATGTTCCATCATGATGGCAAAACCTTGGTCTGTTGTATAACCTGGAACTTTGGCTTTCATGAAAGCATTAGAGGGTATATGATGCGGGGTTAGGTTGTCACCCCTGCGTCCAAATTTAAGTAAGTCTCCATAAGTACCTACTCTTCCTTCGCCCACAATTAGCTGAGAGTGATTGTTAGTAATATCTTTAATCCGTTTGTAGCTTTAAATATTCTACTTTCTGAGAATATCAACCTTTGCCCTAATTACCCCTATCCGCTAAACTCAAAAATACTGCGTTATTACTGATCATGTCCGACCCCCAAACTGTTAGTAGTGCTGTCGCCAAACTCTACGATACTTACCCATTTCCGCCAGAACCCATCCTTGATGAACCACCCCCTGGTTATAACTGGCGTTGGAATTGGTTAGCCGCTTACAGTTTTTGTACGGGACGAAAACCAACAAAGCAAGACATTCGCATTTTGGATGCTGGTTGTGGTTCAGGTGTGGGGACAGAATATTTGGTACATCTCAACCCCCAAGCGCAGGTTGTGGGAATTGATTTAAGTTCCGGGACTTTAGAGGTAGCAAAAAAACGCTGTCAAAGTTCTGGTGCTAACAGAGTGGAATTTCATCACCTGAGTTTATACGATGTGGAGCAATTACCAGGTGAGTTTGATTTAATTAACTGTGTGGGTGTGTTACATCACCTACCCGACCCCATCCGTGGTATACAAGCTTTAGCGAAAAAATTAGCTCCCGGTGGTTTGCTGCACATTTTTGTGTATGGGGAGTTGGGACGCTGGGAAATTCAGTTAATGCAAAAAGCGATCGCACTCCTGCAAAATGAGAAAAGAGGGGATTATCGTGATGGTGTGCAAGTCGGAAGACAAATCTTTGCTTCTCTCCCAGAAAATAATCGCATTCTCAAGCGCGAAAAGGAACGTTGGTCTTTAGAAAACCATCGGGATGAATGCTTTGCTGATATGTATGTTCATCCCCAGGAAATTGACTATAACATTGATACTCTGTTTGAATTAATTGATGCGGCGGGATTAGAATTTATTGGTTTCTCCAACCCTCAGTTTTGGAATTTAGACAGACTCTTGGGTAAAGCACCAGAGTTAATTGAACGGGCAAAAGAATTGAGCGATCGCCAATGTTATCGTTTAATAGAGTTACTCGACCCAGAAGTCACTCACTACGAATTTTTCCTCGGTCGTCCACCCATCACCACTACTGACTGGTCAAAAGATCACCTACTATTATCAGCAATTCCCGAATTAAATCCCTGTATGGATCAGTTTCCTGGTCAGTATGTATTTAATCAAGATTACCAAATTGTTAAATTATCTGAAATTGACTTGCAATTTTTACAAAAGTGTGATGGTAAATTGACAGTAGCAGAGATTTTGGCAACTGTAGAAATCGGGTTAGATGCAGTTAGAAGATTGATGCAGGAACATTTACTGATTTTGACGGTTAAGAGTTAATCACCTGCCAATATTCCCAGAATTTCTTAACTTTGAATTTGGAATTGGGAATTTTGAAGTAGGATAATCTAGAAATGTACGGAGCGATCGCGCAGCAACAACTAGCGATCGTCAACCCAATCAGCACTCGTGTAGTATCTAGCGACCACTCGCTGCTCTACAACACACTCCACAGGACTGATTGGGTAATTGAAAACTCTTAATTGGAAACTGTGGCAGAAAATCTTCCTTGTTTCCCCCAAACCCTTACACCCCCACACCCCTACACCCTCAAAAAAAGAAGTTAATTGTTTTTTTCTAAAGTATTGTTACCGGATCGTGATATGATTCAGCTGACTGAATATGCAGTCATCATATAGTTAGCTGTACTGGTTTCGAGTCCCGTGAGCTTGTCAGAAGAATCAATTGCACCGAATCCGACAACACCACAAGATGCTGAACCTGGTTTTGAGGACACAGAACCAGTCAACACTTCTATGAACGAGTTCTATCAACTCTACCAGAAGTTGTTGGTAATCACACTTGTCCTGACTGGGATAATATTCATCTTCGTATGGATTTTTTATTCCCTCAACATTGCCCTGAATTATTTATTAGGGGCGTGTACAGGTGTGTTTTACTTAAAGATGCTAGCTAAAGACGTTGAGTCGCTTGGTGGAGAGAAAAAGCGTTTGAGCAAAAATCGTTTTGCTCTGTTTATTGGGTTGATTATACTAGCATCTCAATGGCGCGATCTACAAGTGATGCCCATTTTTTTGGGATTTCTCACCTATAAAGGCACACTCCTCGTCTACATGGTGCAAACTGCGTTCAATCCTGATTCTTAAAAACAATCAGGCTCACAAAGACAATACACCCATCCTCGCTCCTTGGGGAAAATGCTTGAAGAATGCAAATGCTTAGTGTCTTAAACGCCTTTAATTCTTTTCCCCTAGCCGAATTAGAAGTGGGTCAACATTTCTACTGGCAATTGGGTAATCTCAAAATTCATGGGCAAGTGTTCCTCACCTCATGGTTTGTAATTAGCTTGCTAGTAATAGCTTCACTAGCTGCAAGCCGCAACCCCCAAAAAATTCCCAGTGGCATCCAAAATTTGATGGAATATGCCCTAGAATTTATTCGGGACTTGGCTAAAAACCAACTGGGTGAGAAAGAATACCGCCCTTGGGTACCATTTATTGGTACATTGTTCTTGTTTATCTTCGTATCGAACTGGTCAGGCGCGCTCATCCCTTGGAAGCTAATTAAGCTGCCATCAGGCGAATTAGCAGCTCCCACCAACGACATCAATACGACGGTAGCATTGGCACTGTTGACCTCATTAGCATACTTTTATGCAGGGTTCAGCAAGCGGGGTTTAGGTTACTTTAAGAAGTATATAGAGCCAACACCCGTATTGTTGCCGATCGCTATCCTAGAAGATTTTACTAAGCCCCTCTCCCTCAGCTTCCGTCTTTTCGGAAACATTTTGGCGGATGAATTGGTTGTGGCGGTATTAGTGCTGTTAGTTCCTTTGTTCATTCCTCTACCTGTAATGGCCTTGGGTTTATTTACCAGTGCTATCCAGGCGTTAGTGTTTGCTACCCTAGCAGGGGCATACATTCATGAGGCAATGGAAGGACACGGCGACGAGCATGAGGAGCATTAACGCCCTCAGTTGTTAGCACAGTTCAAAAAGAGCATTGACGCTCAAAATGTCGCCTGGCGCGATTTGTAAGAACTCGGTGCAGCGTGAAAAAACACGTCTTAACTAGTTAACTTTTGTTATTTCTGTACTTAAAGCAAGGAAAATCAACATGGATCCATTAGTTTCTGCTGCTTCAGTTCTAGCTGCTGCTCTAGCAATTGGTTTGGCTGCAATCGGCCCTGGTATTGGTCAAGGTAACGCTGCTGGTCAAGCAGTAGAAGGTATTGCTCGTCAACCCGAAGCAGAAGGCAAAATTCGCGGTACTCTGCTATTAACCTTGGCGTTCATGGAATCCCTGACTATTTACGGTCTGGTTATTGCCCTCGTATTGCTGTTCGCTAACCCCTTTTCCTAATCCCTAAAAGTTTGAACACTGTAGAGACGTGAAACATCACGCCTCTACAAACGTGAAGATTGTGGGTATTAAGCTTTGATCTCAGTTGACCCTTGTTGGCTATGGGTCTCTAAAATATCAAAGGTTGGATGTAATTGTTAGCCATGAAAACTGCTACTCCAACCTCACGAGGAGAGAAATGTTTGATTTCGATGCTACCTTGCCATTAATGGCATTGCAGTTCTTGGTGTTGGCAGCATTGTTGAATGCTATATTCTATAAGCCAATTACCAAGGTACTGGACGATCGTGATAACTATATCCGCACCAATACCCTGGATGCAAAAGAACGCTTGGCGAAAGCTGAACGTTTAGCTCAAGAATACGAGCAAAAATTAGCCGATGCACGCAAGCAAGCACTAGCAGTTGCAGAAGCAGCCCAGACTGACGCTAAAACCATTACTGCCCAAAAGATTGCCGAAGCACAACAGGAAGCTCAAGCTCAAAGAGAAAAAGCTGCCATTGAAATCGAGCAACAAAAGCAAGAAGCTATGCGCTCCTTAGAGCAGCAAGTGGATAGCCTCAGCCAGCAAATTCTCGGAAAATTATTAGGGACAGCAGCTTAAATCAGTTAACAGTTACCAGTGAACAGTTATCAAAGCAGAGAGTCCTGATTGATGACTAATAACTGATAAATGATAACTGATACCTGATAACTGTCAAAAAATAAGCGCACCTGGGCAATCGTCCCAGCGCGCTTAATTAAGTGTCATTAAGACACCTTTCTCATCGGGAAATGAAGACGCTTAATTTCTGATTAGGAAGTAAAGAAGTTAAAGTTTCCTGGGAGAAAATACAATGTACTAACAAGCGAGCAGCGCACTTGTAAATGGGTATCATGGGCAATTTCTTATTACTTGCCGCAGAAGCGCACGCTGTTCACTCTGAGTTGGCAGAAGGCGCAGCAGAAGGTGGTTTCGGTCTAAACCTAGACATCCTGGAAACCAATGTCATTAACCTGGCGATTCTGATTGGCATACTATTCTACTTTGGACGTAAAGTTTTAAGCAATATCCTGACTGAGCGCAAGTCCAACATTGCTACAGCGATTCAGGATGCCGAAAAACGCTTAAAAGACGCACAAGCTGCTCTTTCCCAAGCGCAAGAACAGTTGACCCAGGCTCAGGCTGAAGCAGAGCGCATCCGCAAAGCAGCCGAAGAAAATGCCCAGGCAACTAAAGAAGCCCTATTGGCCAAGGCAGCGCAAGACGTAGAACGCTTGAAACAAACAGCAGCAGCTGATTTAAACACCGAAAGAGAGCGGGCGTTGACCGAACTGCGGCAGCGAGTAGCCGCCCTAGCATTAGAAAAAGTCGAGTCACAACTGCGGTCTGGAATTGCTGATGATGTACAGCAAGCCATCATTGACCGTAGCATCGCTCAGGTGGGAGGACGGTAATGAAAAGTACTGTAGAAACAGCTGAAATAGCCCAGCCTTATGCACAGGCTTTGATGTCACTAGCAAAATCCAAAAATCTCACCGAAGAGTTTGGTAACGATGCTCGTACCTTAATTGACCTGGTGCAAAATTCTCAACAGCTAAAAAATTTCATAGATAACCCCTTTATTAAACCAGATACAAAAAAAGGGGTTATCTCGCAAATTTTGGGCGAGCAAGCTAACCCGTACTTACGCAACTTTTTGTTACTGTTAGTAGACAAACGACGCATTTTCTTCTTGGAAGAAATTCTACAGCAGTATTTAGCACTGTTGCGGCAGTTGAATCAAACCGTGTTAGCGGAAGTCACCTCCGCTGTTCCCCTATCAGAAGAACAGCAACAGGCAATTGAGCAGAAAGTTATCGCACTTACCAAAGCTCGTCAAGTAGAACTTGTAACTAAAGTTGACAGCGATTTAATTGGTGGCGTGATCATCAAAGTCGGCTCACAAGTAATTGATTCCAGCTTACGGGGTCAACTCCGTCGCCTGTCTTTACGCTTAACGAATGGCTAGAAGAAGCAGGGGAGCAGAGGAGCAGGGAGCAGGGGAGAGTTGAAAACCATGCCCAATGCCCAATTCCCAATGCCCAATCTACTGATTACTATCAAATTCTTCCGTCTTGCAAGAAAAAAAGATACACCATGAGCATATCAATTAGACCCGACGAAATTAGTAGCATTATTCAACAGCAAATTGAGCAATACGACCAAGAGGTTAAAGTTGCTAACGTAGGTACTGTTCTGCAAGTTGGAGACGGTATTGCCCGGATTTATGGTCTAGAAAAGGCTATGGCGGGTGAATTGTTGGAATTTGAAGACGGTACTGTCGGTATCGCCCAAAACTTGGAAGAAGACAACGTGGGCGCGGTATTGATGGGTGAAGGCCGGGAAATCCAAGAAGGTAGTTCTGTCACCGCTACTGGTAGAATCGCTCAGATTGGTGTAGGCGAAGCCTTAATTGGTCGTGTTGTTGACGCTTTGGGTCGTCCTATCGATGGTAAAGGTGATATCAAATCCAGCGAAAGCCGTTTGATTGAATCTCCCGCACCTGGTATTATTGCGCGTCGTTCCGTACACGAGCCGATGCAAACCGGTATTACCGCTATTGACTCCATGATTCCCATCGGTCGTGGACAACGGGAATTGATCATTGGCGACCGTCAAACAGGTAAAACTGCGATCGCAATTGACACCATCATTAACCAAAAAGGTGAAGATGTAGTTTGTGTTTACGTTGCCGTTGGTCAAAAAGCTTCCACCGTTGCGAACGTAGTCCAAACCCTACAAGAAAAAGGCGCGATGGACTACACCGTAGTTGTTGCTGCTAACGCCAGTGACCCTGCTACCCTGCAATTCCTCGCACCCTACACCGGCGCGACCATTGCCGAATACTTCATGTACAAAGGCAAAGCTACCCTGGTAGTTTACGACGACTTGTCCAAGCAAGCACAAGCTTATCGTCAAATGTCCTTGCTGCTGCGTCGTCCACCCGGACGGGAAGCTTACCCCGGAGACGTATTCTACATTCACTCCCGCTTGTTGGAACGCGCTGCTAAACTCAGCGACGAATTGGGCAAAGGTAGCATGACTGCACTACCCATCATCGAAACCCAAGCTGGTGACGTTTCCGCTTACATTCCTACCAACGTAATTTCTATTACCGACGGTCAGATTTTCTTATCTTCTGACTTGTTCAACGCTGGTGTCCGCCCGGCTGTAAACCCCGGTATCTCCGTATCCCGTGTAGGTTCTGCGGCGCAAACCAAAGCGATGAAGAAAGTTGCTGGTAAGATTAAACTTGAACTAGCTCAGTTCGACGACCTGCAAGCTTTCGCGCAATTCGCTTCCGACTTGGATAAAGCTACCCAAGACCAATTAGCTAGAGGTCAACGCTTACGGGAACTGCTCAAACAGCCCCAAAACGAGCCTCTGTCTGTAGCTGAACAAGTGGCTATTCTCTACGCTGGTATCAACGGTTACTTAGATGATATCCCCGTTGACAAAGTTACCACCTTCACCAAGGGTCTAAGAGATTACTTGAAATCTGGTGTTAACCCTTACTATCAATCAGTACAAAGCAAGAAAGTATTGGCTGATGATGAAGAAGGTGCTTTAAAAGCAGCTTTAGAAGACTACAAAAAGACCTTCAAAGCAGCAGCGTAGTTGGTCATTAGTCATTAGTCATTAGTCATTAGTTAACTAATTAATGGCTATTGACTATGAATTTGCGACTAGAGACTATTGACTGGGAACTTAAGAGAATATGCCTAACCTAAAATCAATACGCGATCGCATTCAGTCGGTCAAGAACACCAAAAAAATTACAGAAGCGATGCGCCTAGTAGCGGCGGCGCGGGTGCGGAGAGCGCAAGAACAAGTGCTAGCAACTCGCCCCTTCGCTGACAGACTAGCGCAGGTGCTTTACGGTCTGCAAACCCGTTTGCGCTTTGAAGAAGCTAACCTCCCACTCCTGAAAAAACGGGAAGTGAAATCAGTAGGGTTGTTGGTAATTTCAGGCGATCGCGGTTTGTGTGGCGGTTACAATAGTAACGTCATCCGTCGTGCTGAAAACCGTACCAAAGAACTGAAAGCAGAAGGTATTGACTACACCTTCGTCATCGTCGGACGGAAAGCTGCTCAATACTTCCAACGCCGCGACCAACCCATTGACGCTACTTACAGTGGTTTAGAACAAATCCCCACTGCTGAGGAAGCTACCAAGATTGCTGACGAGTTGCTGTCTTTGTTCCTTTCTGAGAAAGTAGACCGCATTGAGTTAATTTATACTCGTTTCGTCTCCTTGGTAAGTTCTCGTCCCGTAGTGCAAACTTTGCTACCTCTTGACCCCCAAGGTTTAGAAGCAGCCGACGACGAAATTTTCCGCTTAACAACCCGTGGCGGTCAGTTTGAAGTGGAACGGCAAAAAGTGACTAGCGAAGCACGTCCCTTACCCCGCGACATGATTTTCGAGCAAGACCCAGTACAAATTCTGGATTCCTTGCTACCTCTATATTTGGGCAACCAACTATTACGCGCATTGCAAGAATCAGCCGCTAGTGAACTAGCAGCACGGATGACAGCGATGAGCAACGCCAGTGATAACGCTGGTGAATTGATTAAAAGCCTTTCCTTGTCTTACAACAAAGCCCGCCAAGCTGCAATTACTCAAGAGCTGCTTGAGGTTGTTGGTGGTGCAGAAGCACTCGGTTAGGAATAAGTCAATTGCTAACTATAATAGCTAATTGCTGGTAAGTTTAAAACTAGCGATTAGCTATTTTTGCTTTTGATGATGCTCAGAAGTCAGGAATTTTATTTATGACGACATCGGGGTAAAGCTTGAAAAACAAGGACTTAAATTGAACAATTTACCAGAGGGTTGTGATCGTGCCTAGCGAATAAAATAGACGAGATGTAATAAAAACAAAAAACTGTTTATTATTTATTTAACAAAAAATTGTAAATATTAACATTTTTCAATAGAAATACGAACAATTTGAAATGACAGAAGAAATAATTAGAAGAATTATTGATAAAACCTCCAAAATACAAGCTCGTAATTTTTCTTCAGAACAACTAGATAAGTTAGAAGAATATATAGATAAGGGAATATTAAACTTAGATAAATATAATAACATTAACATACAAAGAAACACTCTTATATTTAGTGTGGTATTTCTTATATTTGTGTTATTTTGTGTTTTATTTTTTGTGGTTCACCCAATTTTATTTATTGAGCAATGGACGGAACAAGATGTAATAAGAAAT
>JBODRP010000092.1:0-16824 GCA_050633005.1 Trichormus sp.
AGAGAAACGATTTTGAGGATGCCAATTTAAGTCAAATTATCAACAGATGACATAGCAAATATAGAAAATATGCCAAAACATATTTTTTTGATTGCCATTTTATTTTGATTTAAAAAATCATCATGCTGCCAATATACAATTTTGCAGACATTATATTGGTTAATTTCTTACTGGCAACGGACTCAATAGGAACTTTTCATTAATTTAGCTAGGATATAAAAATAGTATTGAATTTTTGAAATATAAGTAAGGTGGGTTTTGCACAACCTAACTAAATCTTTTAATCATTAATGATCACAATAGCTGTCCTCATTTTTTGAGGTATATTTTGTTGTGTTAAAAAGGCATATAGCGATTCCCAGTTAAGTGAGGTGCAGATAATATATTTTGAAACTCAGAGGGAAGGCAGCGCGTTAGGCGGGCAATGCCCGACTTGTTCGCGGAGCGTCTCGTAAAGACTACGTATCTACTACCTATCTACGTATCTCTTGAAAAATCAAGTATGAATCCTATAGAAATCCTATTTGATTCCTAAAAAATCTCAGTATATGTACTGGCGTGTCAGTAACCCACCAAATGCCTTGGTGCTAGTTGCATTACGCTGTTGCTAACACATCCTACTGACGTGTCTACGTATCTGTTCAAAAATCAAGTAGGAATCCTATATACAGCACTTTTGAAGTAAGTGAGGTACACCAGGAGTAATAAGTAATAAGTAATAAGTAATAAGTAAATTAGGACTTACGCAACCGGCATATTTTTGATGTAGGATGTGTGACGCTGCGAAAGTATGTGAACGTAGTCATGAGACTTATAGCGTCACGCATCAACGATCAATTGTGACACTTGCGTAAGTCCTGTAAATTTCTTACTCATTACTCATTACTCATTACTTTTTTCAATCAGTTGCTGTACCTCATCAACATCGAATCTGCTGTATATTTACCTTGCTGAATATTGTGTAATCTTTACAAACACACTCATCATCTAGAGGATTTAATCAAGTATTAATCAATAAGTGTAAAAGACATTGTTGTTCACTCTCATAATATAGAGAGATATGAAATTAATTTAATAATCAACTAAGAGGTTGTATTAAAATGTCTAAATGGAAAGTTGTCACAGAATTTACCTTTAATGCTGCTCACTACATTAAAGATTACAATGGCCCCTGTGGTCGGATGCACGGGCATAATTATCAAGTCCGCATTGAAGTTACATCTACACAACTGCACGCTTCACAATACTGTCCACACCCAGTAATGGTAGCCGATTTTAGAACTTTACGCTGGGCAAAGCAAGATTCTACAAAAGGTGGGCTTGATCATGGTGTTCTTAATGAAATTATGCCTCCTGAATACGAAACAACTGCGGAAATGATTGCTAAGTATATCTACGACGAAACTAAGAAGAAATTACCGCCAGAAACACAGCTAAAAGTTCATGTTTCTGAAACAGCTAATAGTTGGGTAGAGTACGAAGATTAAATGTATGTGCTGATTCGCACTTAAATCTGGGGCGGGGAGTGGGAGATAGACAAAGTGGACAAGGTAGACAAGAAATAATTCCTGGATTTTTAAGTTTTGAATTTTTCTGTCTCTACAGCTTATTTGCAAAATAATGCTAATTATCTAATTTTTGAACAAAAATGCTATAATTTCGTTAAATCAATCAGTAATTTAATTATCGTCTAAACAGTATTTATTCTGAGTACATTTCCATGAAATGTGCTTTATGGTGTTAATGTTTTAAATTTTATTGACTTTTCCATCAAATTACTAACTCAGTAATTTGCTGTATTTGAATTTTTGTGAATCATTTAATGTAGTGCTGACATTCTTAAACTTAATCAAGTTTTAAAACTGTATATTAAGTTTTTAATAATACTTGTCTCAGCTTGTACGTTAATGTCGTGATCTGCTGCTGTAATTGTGTAATGTGAAAACAACTAAGCGAAATAATTCAATTGAGGTCTGATGACTCCTAAAATTCTGCGTCAACTCTGGGCTGTGGTTGAAAACTCCCAAACCAAAATACTCTTGCAGATGGATGATGCTACCTTGGTACAATGGTTGACACACCAAACAAAAACACAAGCATTTCTAGAGCCTAGTGAAACTGATTTCCTGAGTGAATACATCCAATCTCGGCTATCTTTAATACGTGATATCGCTTATGAGAGACAGTGTTGATAGCGGTATGCACAAATTAATAGTCCATAGCCAATAGTTATTGCCATTATTGACTATGAACTAGGTAGGTAGGCAGAATCAAACCAAACTCTGTAAAGGAAAGTAAACAAGGTTAAAACCCTTTTTCCCCCTGCTCCCTGCCTGATCCCAACGATAATTTTTAATGCCAATCTACTTATCTTTATTAATTTTTTTGTGGTAAATAACCTTCTACCAGACAATCGCCATCCACAACACGCCAACTAACACGTTCTAAAAGCAAAGCCTCTGTCATAGTATTGAAACCTAAGTCACCTACAGGCGTGGGTGCATGATTACCACCGATAATTTTGGGGGCTATAAAGGCTAAGATTTTCTGCACTGCACCTTCAGATATGGCTTTGGCCGCTAGAGTTCCGCCACATTCCCACAACACACTACAAAAACCTCTGGTATATAAATGATCTATTGCTGCTTGTGGTGTAAGAGATGGTAACTCTAATACCTCTACCCCTTTTTCTTGCAAGAATTTTTGGAAATCTGGGTTAGCACCAACTTCTGTTAATACTAACGTGGGTGCTTCTGCTGTTTGCCAGAGGCGGGCATCATTAGGTAAATTGAGTGAGCGACTCATAATCACCCGCAGGGGATTATGCGCCTCTAGTTGATGGCTAGTCAGATAAGGATTATCTTGTCGGACAGTATTACCACCGACAATCACCGCATCACAACCAGCGCGGAGTTGATGAACTTCGCTACGGGCGGCCTGGTTTGTTACCCAGGCACTATGACCGGAATTGGTGGCAATTTTGCCATCTAACGTCATGGCGTATTTTAAAATGCCTAGGGGTCGTTTGTGTAAAATGCGATGCACAAAACCTTCATTGAGTTTTTGACACGCTTCGGTTTCTACACCTACTAATACCTCAATTCCCGCCGCACGTAAGGTATTAATTCCACCGCCAGCTACTAAGGGGTTAGGATCAATCATGCCTACTACTACCTTAGCGACACCAGCCGCTACTAAAGCTTGAGAACATGGGGGAGTACGCCCGTAGTGATTACAAGGTTCAAGACTAACATAGACGGTAGCACCACGGGCTAGTTCACCGGCGGCTCTCAGGGCAAAAACTTCTGCATGAGGTTCACCTGCACGGGGGTGAAAGCCTTCTCCGACAATTTCCCCATTTTTAACAATTACTGCCCCTACCAATGGATTAGGTGAAGTGCGTCCCAAAGCACGGCGGGCAAGTTCTAAACAGCGTCGCATCATCGCCCGATCAAATTCACTACCTACAGGTTGTGATATTTGTGAATGAGAATCATTTGACGATCGCACTAAAAATTCATTCTCCTGAGTGTTATTTGCTGGAGAGGTATCTGCTTGAGCAACCACTGGCAAGTTATCCATAAATCTTGGGGAATACTGTAAATATTCTGCACGTTAACTGCTTGAATAGCGATACTTACACGGTAATATCCCTGGGGGATGTTGGGGAGGGGTAGGAGGCTAGGGGGCAGGGGGCAGGGGGAGAAACATTATTGTCAAGGCTGAAGGTATCATGACTGATCTTTTAGCTGCGGTAGCACTTCATGATAGTTTATTAGTATCAATTCAAAAATTTCTCGATGTGAATCTTGCTTGTGAAGCCGTCTCTAATTATTGGCAAAAACGCCATGAAGTAGCTAATCATCTCAATCAAGTATTACCCTCACTAAAACAGGCTGCTGCTGATAATTTTGACATGATTTCAGCTATTATCAAACAATAGAATTTTTGGCGTTGCTGATGTTAGAAAATCTCATCATCAGCAACGTCTATATTCTATCTTCAGTCCACTTATTTAACAGTGTTGGCTAAAATCGACAATAGAAAAAATCACATCAATTTTTTTGTACCACGCGCACCTGAAGAAAATCGATATCAGAAACAATTATTGGAAAGGCTTGTATTGCTTCCCGGAAAGGTTGTTTAGGAGAAATGCTAGATAACCAAGGCGCATTTTTATACAATTTAGCTGATGAAAATGGCTTAATGCAAGCTATGAATACCGCATTACACCAACAACCGCAAATCTTGGCAATGGGAGAGCATAATCAGTAATTAGCCGCAAAATATAGCTGCAAAAATATTGCATAATTAACTTTAGAGGTATATCTTTCCTGTCTGTAGATTAGCGGATATTTTTGGCGATCGCTATCATATTTATCCCATTGCTAACCGCAATTCCAACTATGATAATAATTATTTATATTATTAATAATAAAATCTAATTACAGCAGATTCGATGTTTATGAGGTAGAGCAACTGATTGAAAAAAGTAATGAATAATGAGTAATGAGTCAGAAATTTACTTATTACTTATTACTTATTACTCATGGTGTACCTCACTTACTTCAAAAGTGCTGTATTTGCCCTCATTTGTGGACTAGTTGATCCTTAAAATCACCTGCCATAATTTTCTGGAAAAATTTCTTTTGAAAACCCTTGACATTACCTAGGTACAACCTGCTATATTAATATAGTGCCTAGCGTTGGGACGTCGCCAAGCGGTAAGGCAGCGGGTTTTGGTCCCGCCATCCCTAGGTTCGAATCCTAGCGTCCCAGTTTTAACTCATCAAACCCAAAACTAAAAACTTAAACCTAGCCTCTACACCGTCAAGAGTTAGAAATCTATAAACAGGACTATTTTTTATTGTCAATTCAAGAGTATAAGACCCCTAAGTCTACACGTAGTATCAGTTGCGTTGGGGTTCAAATCCCCAACTCCAACTGTCTTGAATTTTGAATTGTTATCATCAAACACTATAAAATCAAGAGTTACTTATCATCCGACTTCAAAGCCTGATCTAAAACTTGTCGGGCGTGTTCTGCTTTGGTGCGTGCTTCTTGATAACGCAAATTAGCTTGAGCAAAATTCTTGAGAACCTTAAAACCTTCCTTGAGGCGAGTAATTTCCTCTTCTGCTACTGATTCATCTGAAAACAGCACATCGAGAGCTTGACGAATTTCTAATGCTTCACTACGGGATTCCTGTACTTTTAACTTCAACGTAGCGAGATTACTAAGAACCTGTACCGCCTGGGTAATTGCATCTTCACCACTACCAGAGTCAGTTGTTGGCTCTTTGACTTCTATTAATTGTTGAGGCCCAAATCCTTCTTCTAATTCTGTTGGCAATTCGCCAGCGTTCATTAGTTCTAAGAGCTGATCCATTGCTTTATCACGAGCTTTAGCCGAATCTTTGCCAGCAACAGTCAGGATAATTTCTGGGCTTTGAGCGAGAGTGTACTGAACCATATTAGGGACTTGCAATTAACAAAATAATCAATCGCTCTGTAGGCAGGGGCAGGGGGCAAAAGAAGAAGATTTTGGAAAGAAATTACTTAATTTCTTCTCTGAAAGTTCCTTACGTACAGGGAATTATCTAATATATTAAGCCTAGATGGTCTATTTTAGCATAAATAAAAAAGTTTCTAATCGTTCACAGTTAATACTCAAGCGTCAACCATCAACTATCACCACTCCTTTCGAGACAGATACACAAGTAACCCAAAATCAAACTTTATACTGAAAATAAAGGCGAATAAATTTCAATAGGAGAGGAGAGGAATGACTCCCAATCCCCATGTTATGCAAGCTGTGGAAAAACTGGGCTACCGCGTCACTGTTGGTGATGTAGCAACTCAGGCTGGATTGAACTTAGCACAAGCCAACCAAGGACTATTAGCTTTAGCTAGCGATGCTGGTGGACATTTGCAGGTAGCAGAAAGCGGTGATGTTGTTTACCTATTTCCTCGTAATTTTCGAGATATTTTAAGAAATAAATACTTTAAACTGAAATTGCAGGAATGGTGGCAGAAAGTATGGGGCGTTCTGTTTTACTTGATTCGGATTTCCTTTGGGGTTTTTCTGATTGCTTCCATTGCTTTAATTACTATCACCATCATTGTGATCATTACTGCGCTCAACTCCAGTAATGACAATGACAACCGCAGCAGTAATTCTAGTAGTGGTTGGGGATTTTTCTATATTCCTGATTTATTTTGGTACTTTAACCCCAATCATCAACATTATCCCGAACAACGGCGGCGGAGTAGGGAAGAAGACAGCCAAATGAATTTTTTTGAGGCAGTATTTTCCTTTTTGTTTGGTGATGGTAATCCTAACGCCCGTCTAGAAGAACGCCGTTGGCAAGAAATAGCGGCAGTGATTCGGAGTAACCGGGGTGCAGTAGCAGCAGAGCAAATCGCTCCTTATCTTGATGATTTAGGTGCAACATATCAACAGGAATATGAAGATTATATGTTGCCTGTGCTGTTGCGATTCAACGGACAACCAAAAGTCAGTTCTGAAGGGCAAATTGTCTATTATTTCCCAGAATTGCAGGTGAGAGCCAGCAAGAAACAGCAAGAATCTGTATCACCATACCTAGAAGAATTACCTTGGCGATTTAGTGCGGCTGGTTCTGGGCAAATTATGCTCAGTGCTGGATTAGGTGTAGCTAATCTTGTAGGTGCTTTAGTATTGGGAAGTTTATTAGCAGATGGTACAGTTGCGGCTCAGTTGGGTGGACTAGTAGCCTTTGTGCAAGGAATTTACTGGCTACTATTGGCTTATGGTATAGGTTTTTTAGGTATACCTTTAATCCGTTATTTTTGGATACAGGGACGTAATCGTAAAATTTTAACTCGTAACCGCGATCGCATTTCTAGAGCTAGACTACTAGCCAATCCCAATCCAGCCTTAGAGCAAAAAATTGATTACGCGCGTCAGTTTGGCAACGAAACCGTGATTACTAATGAAAATTTAGTCTACAGCACTGAAACCGACTTACTAGATCAAGAAGTAGAGCGTTCTGCCCAACTTGACGCAGAATGGCAAAGGCGATTGGAGCGAGGGACTGGGGAGTAAGTGTTGGGGCAGGGGGCAGGGAGCAGGGAGCAGGGAGCAGGGGTAGACAAGGGGGACAAGGTAGACAAGGTAGACAAGGTAGACAAGGTAGAAATATTTACCCCAATTCCCAATTCCCAATTTCCAATGCCCAATGCCCCAAAATTCCTTAATTTTGAATTTTGAATTTTGAATTTTGAATTGATTAGCCCAATGCCCTGATTACTTCGCTTTAATCGGTGTGAGGGCGACACCACGATAATAATGTCCGAGGATTTGCAAATGGTTAGCACCACGTAAGGCTAAATTATACGCTCCCCATTGGCTCATGCCTAAACCATGACCAAAACCTAGTCCTTGAAGGACAAAGTTACCATCGGGGGCTTTGGTGACGTTAAACCGAGTGCTTCTGAGTTTAAGGGCTGTACGCACTTCTTCGCCACGTAGTACTTTTGTACCTTTATCCCCAACGATTCTTAAGGCTTTTACGCTTTTAAAGGGGGAAAAGTCTTCTGGAACTATATCTTGGACATTGCCAACTCCGGCAATTCGGCTACTAATTTCTGTGGGTGAGAAGGTGCGTTGCCAATTACATTCTTTGATATTTTGATCGTAGTCTTCCACGGCACGCAGGTAAGGGAGGGGATTTCCCCAAACGTCTTCTACGTTTTCGGTGTGTCCACCAGAACAAGCATGAAAGACGGAGAGAATCAGATTATTTTGATAAGTTAATACTTGCCCGGCTGTATTATCAACTGCGCTGTAAGTTGCGGGAGATTCGCTGCTGACACCTTTATAAATTTGCCAGCGATCGGGGGTATCACCCAAGTCATACACGGGGTTTTTACGCTGTTGTTCTCGCTTGTAGAGAGCGTAGGTACGGGCGGCGATCGCTTGAGCTTTCAGGGCTTCTTGTGGCCAGCTAGAACTCATTTCTGCGCCGATGACGCTGTAGAGATATTCTTCTAAATCTACCCAGTTAACGACATCTATACCTTTGTCTGAGGGAACAACTAAAGTTCTACCGCGATACCAGCGATCGCCAATATACACGAATCCTTTACCTGATGGTTCAATCCAAAATAACCCTGATTGCCATTTATCTAAAGCTACACCCCCTGGTACAGCTTGAGCGTAAAAAGCACTCATGGCTGGTAATTGTCCTAGAGTTCGCCCAGTACTGTCCTTGACAATTGCAGCTGTAGAACTGCCCACCTTGGTTTGATTGACTCCCCTCTCAATCGCTACACGCAAGATCACAGAAGCTTGCGCCGGAGCAACCAAAGCTATCCACAATAAAGCACCTAACCACCAATGACGTATTTTAAGCTGGGATAATAAAGAGCCAAATAAAAGTTGAAATTTCATGCTGATTATCTGATCACAAGTATCTGTTGGTAGTTATGCACATCATTGCCCATAACTGAAGATAAGACTATTTCCCACAGTTGGAGGTTGCCACTTCCCTCATAATTATGCAATGGGTTTTCCTGACTCTCCTGTGTAGAAATCAGCATTTTTTATGTCTTTTTTTTAACTTCTTGCTGAAATAAACTGTATTTAACTATACAGAACGGTAGGTAATGCGGAGACTTTGTACGAGAATAATTAAAGATGCGATCGCCATTAATCCACCCCAAAACCAATAAGGTAGCAACAAGTATTTTTGCATTTGGGCTGTATCAGAAAGTCCCAAAGAACCAGCCGTACTGCTAAATAAATAATCTAGTTGGTGGTAGGTACTCACACAGGCTTGCACCCCTAAAAATTGGATGGCAAATCCTTGCGCCCATTGGGGAGCTTTCAACCCAATACCTAGAATGATGAAACCCAATAGGGGAATTGCCACAAATCCAAACCAGGAACGTACCCAAATTAATGTCGAAAGTAGTAAAAAACCTCCAAGAATTTTCAGACTCAAGGAGGCGGTTTTAAAATTACGAGACGCTAAAATTAAACCTGCACCAGCTAGTGGCGGCCCCATTGGCCCAGCTGCGGCAACTAAGAACGGCCCAATGGGTGCTAATGATGACCTCAGAGCATAGGTTGCTACCCCTGAACCATTACTAAAGATTTCTAATTTGTGGAACTTTCCCCCCAGCAGTAAGGCCATCAGTCCGTGACCCATCTCGTGAAACCACGTAGCTAAAATACTGAAAGGGTATAAAATATAATTACCAATTGGTAATTGCCAGAGGACGACTGTAGCGATCGCTGCTCCTACTAGCCAAGTCAACCCCATACGTTCCACAACTGGTGGAGCTTCATCGCTAAATAAGTTATGAAAATCTTTCCCTGGTTGGCTCATGGTAATTCGTAATTCGTAATTCGTAATTCGTAATTATGAAGATTATTAGTAAGCTAATCGTCATTTAAATTGCATCATTTTCATGTTGGCAACAGATGTAAACTCTCTCCCCTGCCCCCTGCCCCCTGCCCCTCTGCGGCCTCAATGTGCTTTCTTATATGCTTAACAGCTTATTTTGGGCGAATTTTAGATGGTAGGGGTTTCAGGATTTTAACAATTATCAGTTAAATCAACCACTATTAGCTTTGATAACTGTTCACTGTTAACTGTTCACTGATTTACACCCCTACATCGATAATTAGGCGAGTTTAAAGAGGAAAGTTACCAAGTCACCTTTACCTAGGCTGATGCGATCGCCTGGTCTGAGTCGGTGTCTGTTCCCTGGTAATAAGGGCAAATTGTTAATGTAAGTGCCGTTAGAACTGCCCACATCTTCTATGTAGTGAGCGTCTCCCTCAACACGAATATCAGCATGGATACGGGAAACAATTTCTGAGTTAGAAAATCCTGAAACATCTATATCTGGAGGAATGCGGTCATTGGGCTTACCAATGTGAATTACAGACAAACTGGGGGGTAACTCAATTTCCCTATCGCTTTGGACGTGAACCAATAAAGCTGTAATTTGCTGTAATTGAGTTACCGATGGAGATGGGGGTGCAGGTGCTGGTGCTGGTGCAGGTGCTGGTGTTGGTGCTGGTACTGGTGCAGGTGCTGGTGGTGCTGATGCCTCAACTTCAATGGCTGGGGCTTCAGGGGGTACAGTGGGAACAGGTTCTTCTTGTTCTAAAATTGGTGCTGGTACTGGTGCAGGTGTTGGTACTGGTGCAGGTGTTGGTACTGGTGCAGGTGTTGGTACTGGTGCAGCCATTTCTGTAGGTGGTAAGGGTGCAACTCCTGGATCAATACCTAAAGCGTTAGGTTGTAGTAATTCTAACATTGGATCGGGAGTGACCAATGGTGGAACTTCCACAGGAACATCAGGAGCAACAGTAGCAACAACAGTAGCGGGAGCGGGTACAGCAGTTGAATGTAGGTTAAAGCCACATTGACCGCAAAAAGCTGCATCAGACTGTACAGTTGCACCACAATTAGGACAGTTGCTAGTAGCGGGTAAAGGTGTGTAGCAAGCTTCACATTGAACCGCGCCGTCTGGATTTGAGTGATTGCAATTAGGGCAAACTATCATTGATTTAAGCCTTTGTTCAAGAGCATCCTAAAATATAGTGCTGGTAATTAACTAGAATTTGGGGATTGGCGATTGGGGACTAGGGATTGGGGACTGGCGACTGGGAAAGTAGAGTAGATTTCATCTCAAAACCCAACCCCCGCCAGTCAACAGTTAGCAGTCAACACCCCTGTTTCTGACAAGCAACTCTAGCTTTTGATTTTAACAACTACTTGTGATACAACAATCAAGCTGAGAGTTCCGCACCTGCGGCAGCATCAAGTAACCACAAAAGTTCACCTTGGGGTTGAATCAGGCGGGATGGGTAGGTGGAGTTATCTGCTTGTGGGGCAAAGACTTGAGCTAGAGCCGGTCTTTTGTTCGCGCCAGCAACTACAAAGATGACACTACGAGCCGCATTAATGAATGGGTATGTAAAGGTAATGCGGGGGTTGCCGTCTTTGTTGCCTACGGTAATTAAGCGATCGCGGACTTTTAAAGCCTCTGTATGAGGAAACAACGATGCTGTATGAGCATCATCACCCATACCGAGCAGTACCACATCCAAAGCCGGGAATTGTCCTGGTTCTGAGCCAAAGAATGATTGTAGGTGTTGTTCATACTTCGCAGCAGATAGCCCTGGATCGCCCTCCAAGGTGGGTATAGCATGAATATTGGCTGGGGGGATATCAACTCGATCTAACCAAGCAAGACGCGCCATTAATTCATTACTATCGGGATGATTTGGGGGGACATAACGCTCATCTCCCCAAAACACATGAATTTTATCCCAAGGTAAATTTTGCTGGGCGATCGCTTCATACAACGGCTTAGGTGTGCTGCCACCAGACAAGGCAATTGTAAATCGTCCTTGCTCCTTGATCGCAGTATCTAACTTAGTCAAGATCAAATCTAGCGATCGGGCGATTAACGCTGATTGATCCGGTAATACTTCAATCTTTTTGTTCATGGCTTCATCATCACATTGCCGTCTTCCAGCAATACAATACCTAACTTATGACAACTCACCTTTTTAACTTTTGAAACTTTTAACATCAGGATGTTAGTAGGCACAAGTCAACACACTTCATCCTTATCACTTTCTCTAGTCAGTTGTCAGTAGTCATGGGTACGGAAAGGGGGAATGGGGGCAGGGGGGCAGGGGAGCAGGGGGCAGGGGAAGCAGAGGGAGACAAGGGAGACAAGGGGGAAATATTTACCCCAATGCCCGATGCCCAATGCCCGATGCCCAATGCCCAATGCCCGATGCCCAATGCCCAGCTAACCATCAAATAAATTTTCCCAATCGCTAATGGCCTCTCGTTGAGCAATTAATAATTGCTGAATGCCTTTTTCGGCGTAATCTAATAGGTGATTTAATTGGGTGCGGCTAAAACTGCCTTCTTCTGCTGTACCTTGAGTTTCGATGATGCCGAAATTTTGATTCATTACTACGTTGAAGTCTACTGTTGCGGCGACATCTTCTATATAGTTCAAATCTAAATATGGTTCTTGTTCTAATAAACCGACGGAGACAGCTGCTATTTGTCCGCAGAGGGGCGATCGCTCTAATACTCCTTGCTGCAATAATTGAGCAATAGCATGGGCTAAAGCCACAAACCCACCAGTAATCGCTGCTGTTCTTGTGCCTGCATCCGCTTGCAACACATCCGCATCTACGGTTAAAGTCCGTTCTCCCAAAACCTCAAAATCTATAGCAGCCCTCAAGCTTCGCCCAATTAAGCGTTGAATTTCTTGGGTTCTTCCAGACAACTTCAATAATTCTCGCTCCTGGCGTTGTTGTGTAGCAGATGGTAACATCCGGTACTCAGCAGTTAACCAACCCTTACCACTTCCTAGCAAAAACTTGGGAACTCCTTCCGCTACGCTGACAGTACACAATACCTTAGTATCACCACATACTGTCAGCACAGAACCAGGCGCAAAGCGAGTAAATTGAGATTGAAACGTTACCGGACGTAGTTCGTAAGGTTTTCGACCATCGGGACGCTGCCAAACCATTAAAGCTGCCTCAAAATTTTTCTGGTGAAATCATGCCTTAAAGTTACTATAGTCTTGCAACTCATGCTGTTTCTGTATCTGAGGGTTAGCATCTCCATCTCAAGACCAAGTAAAAAGACTGAAGTTAGAGTATAGGATTTATGGTGAAATATACAGTAGCCAGCACAAAGAAATTTTAGAATAACTAAAGATTTTTCTTAAGGGACTTCCAACAAGGTAAGAATATTTTGCAGTACTAATTCCGGTGACTGATCGCCATTAATCGTTAGCAGGCGACGGCGACGATCATAATACTCTAAAATGGGAATAGTTCGGTCATAGAAAATTTCCACTCGTCGTTGAACAATTTCCGGTTGATCATCTGGTAAAGAACGCCCCAAAGAACGACTTACCATCACTGCTTCTGGCACTTGTAAATAAATTGCCCAATCTAATTTCTGCCCCAACTCATCTAACAAAAAATCTAACTCTTCAGCTTGAAAAGCCGTTCGGGGATACCCTTCTAAAATCCAACCAGCACTGACATCAGTCTTATTTAATCGCAAGCGAATTAGTTCGATAATCATTTCATCAGGAACTAGTTCCCCCTTAGAAACATAAGGCTGTGCATAGCGACCGAGTTCACCCAGATTAGCATAGACACTTTCTAATGTCTTATTGCCAGAGATTGCTTCCCGCAAAATATCACCCGTAGAAATTTCAGGTACTTCCAAGTATCTAGCTAACCTTTGTGCTTGCGTGCTTTTCCCAGATCCTGAACCTCCTAGAATCACTAATTTCACCACTATTCACTCCTCAACCAGTAACATTGACCACATAATAAGTTTGTTTTGCCCAACCTCAGAGAAAATCTAACATCTAGGCAAAGAGTAAGAAACAAACAGAAGATAACTAAGAAATTTCCACACTCCCCAGTTCCCAGTCCTCACTTCCTAACTCAACTCTTGACTTCAGCACAAACCTAGTGTTTGACTTATAGAGCAGATTGCTACATCCATTAAATTGAGCAAAAACAAATTGATTATACAGGTGATTTTCTAAAAGGAATCTCTGCCAAATCTAGTGAATTTATTGTAATTTTTGGAAATTTATCATCCTATGGTTGCCCAGTTAGAAACACCCAGTGCCAATTCTACTTTTAGCCTACCGTATCCAATTGCAGGCCTAGTGCAAGTTTTTACTAGCACACACCGCAACTTTTTCACCAGCGTAATGGGGGAAGCACTCAGAATTGCCGGTCAAGGTACACCAGTACTAATAGTCCAATTTCTCAAAGGTGGTATCAATCAAGGACAAGATAGTCCGATTCAGTTAGGGCAAAATTTAGATTGGCTACGCTGTGATTTACCTCGCTGCATTGACACACCACACTTAGATGAAGCACAACAGGAAGCTTTACAAAAATTGTGGCAGCACACACAGCAAGTAGTACAACAGGGTAAGTATTCTTTAGTTGTCTTAGATGAGTTAAGTTTAGCCATTCACTTTGGTTTGATTCCTGAAACCGAGGTTTTGGCTTTTCTCTCAAAACGCCCTTCCCATATAGACATTATTTTCACAGGTACGGAAATGCCCCAGTCTCTTTTAGATGTAGCCGACCAAATTACAGAGATTCGTCGCAGTCATCGCTCTTAATAGGATATTAAGTCTTGAAACTCGGTAGGTGCGTGACGCTATTAGTCTCATAACTACGTTCAAATACTTTGGCAGCGTCACACACCCTACTTAATATTTACTACTTAATATTTACTTTATAAATAGGCTATAAACAAAAGACACAGTTCACGATATTCTAGTATTTCGGTTTGTATTATCTTGTGAACTTGTGATTAAGAACGACATCTGGATTACTGACATGGCTCAAAAAGGAATGATTTCTCCTTTTGAACCCAGTTTAATCCGCAAAGTGCAGAAAGAATCATCTGGTCAGCCTCAACCTGTCATTAGCTATGGTTTATCTTCCTACGGTTATGACATCAGACTTTCATCGGCTGAGTTCCGCATTTTTCGCCACATTCCCGGAACTGTAGTTGATCCCAAAAATTTTAATCCCCAGAATCTAGAACCGACACCATTGCATACAGATCATAATGGTAGTTACTTTATTTTGCCTGCTCATTCTTACGGCTTGGGTGTAGCTTTAGAAAGGTTAGAAGTTCCCAATAATATTACAGTAATTTGTATAGGTAAGTCTACTTATGCAAGATGTTTTAGAGGAGATACCCGTGTAGCTCTGGTTGATGGTACATCTCCAACATTAGAGGAAATGGCCAAGCGCGCTGAAAATGGTGAAAAATTTTGGGGCTACAGTATTGGTCAAGATGGAAGAGTTATAGTCACTTTGCTAGAAAATCCCAGATACATTGGTCGAGATTCTTTATTAGAAGTAACTTTAGACAACAACCAATCTATATTTTGTACACCAGATCATTTGTTTATGACTAGAGATGGTCGAATGGTTGAGGCTCATACTCTCAGACCTCAAGATTCTTTAATGCCTCTTTACCGTCAAGTTGCTCATGGTTATGAAATCGTCTACCAACCGGTTCACGAGCATTTTTCTCCATCCCCGATTAAATCTCTAAAAAATCACAAAGTTATCTCTGTCAAAGATGTACCTGGTATCCATGATGTCTATTGTTTAACAGTACCTGAAACGGGTAACTTTGCTTTAGCAGCAGGGGTTTTTGTCCATAATTGTGGCATCATAGCCAACCTTACGCCTGCTGAGGCTGCTTGGCGGGGTCATTTAACTCTAGAATTTTCTAACTCTTCTAGTGCTGATTGTCGCATCTACGCTAATGAAGGCGTGGTGCAATTACTGTTCCTAGAAGGTGAACCCTGTGCTATCAGTTACGAAGCAAGACAGGGTAAATATCAGGATCAGTTAGAAATTGTCACACTGGCTAAAGTTTAAAATCAGAAACCCATGACTAATTGTTATTAGCACCCACAGAAATCTCTGCGGCTTCGTCTCTGATTTCTGGGTCTTCCCCTAATAAAGATTCATCGGATGGCGGTAAGGTAATATTGATATCAGCACCATTGATAATCACTCCTAACAAACCCAATTCATCTTCTAATAATTGATCAATAGCTTCACCGAGCATATTTTCTTGGGTGAAGTTTGGTCTTGCTACCAATACAATGCCATCACTGTAGGGTTGAATTAAGAGAGGATCGTTAGATAAACTGAGGGGATTAGTATCTAAAATAACTAGATCGTAACGTTGCCGGACATCTTCCATGAGTCGCCGCATTTCGCTGGATTCTAGAACAGCCGCAGATTGACGTACTGGCCCGGGGCTAGGAATAATGTAGAGGTTTTCAACTTCAGGGACTAAGCGGATACATTCGCTGAGACTGCCGTAATAACGCAGGGGTTCTAGGGTTGCGTCAGGGTCTGGGTTGACTTTTAAAGATAAACAGCGTGAAGGCGATCGCAAATCTGTTTCAATGATTAAAGTTCGTTTGCCAGCCCGGGCTGCTGCTACACCCAAGTTGTAAGCACTGGTGGTTTTACCTTCCTGGTTGCTTGTACTGGTAATTAAGATTACCTTGGCATTTTTGCCAGCAATCCGTCGTAAATTACTGCGAAACTTCTCATAAAACTCTAAATACAGGGAATCAAGAGATAAAACTACTGGTATGCCTTCTGGTGGTAAATCATCCACAGGCATTAAAGGTAATTCTCCTAGTAAGGCTACTTCGCGCTGTTTGAGACTGTTGCGGATATCTTCTCTGGTTCTGAAAGTTCCTTCTAGAGAACCTAATAAGAAGATTACCCCACCACCAACTAAAAATCCTAAGAAACCACCTACACCCAAGGTTAAGGGTACACTCTTGGGTTTTTTGGCATCAGCCGTTATAGAAGGCAGTCTAGCAACACTAAAACTACTGACTGTTTCGGCTTCGGCAGTACGCGCATCAGTTAGTTTTGTCTGCATTTGGTCAAAAACAGCCTTTTTAAGTCCTACCTCCTGTTCTAGACGCGATCGCTCTAGTTGTTTGTTGGGTATTTGGGAATATTCCTGGCGTAGTTGTAGTTCTTCGCGCCTTTGCTGCAATAACTGTTGTTCTAAGGTTTCCCGTTGGGTTTGCAAGGCTACCATTTGGTTGGCTAGTTGCTGTCTGGCTGGGTCGAGGTTGCTTTGGGCGCGAATACCGACTATACTCCCCGCCAGAGGTGCAGCCGTCCCATCACCACCTATCACCTCTGCTGCTCTTTGTTGCAGTAATTCCTCTGTGGATTGTTTTTGAC
>JBODRP010000093.1:0-16764 GCA_050633005.1 Trichormus sp.
GCAGATTCCAAAGGAATTAATGCAAAGAGGTAGCGATCGCCAACTGTTAGGATGGGTACTCAACCAACTCCAAAACCCAGAAGAATTTTTAGCAAAGGTAGAGTATCTCTATGAACATCCACAAGAACGCAGCCATGATGAAATCAAGCTGAAGTCTGGCAGGATTTTTGAGCGATATTCAGCACCTGTCTGTTCTCCTGGAGGGGAATATTACGGCAGAATTTGGTCTTTCCGGGATATAACTGAACGCAAACAAGCAGAACTAGCCCTGCGTGACTCAGAAACCCAACTACGCCGACAAGCACAAGAACTTCAGCAAGCACTCAAAAAATTACAACATACCCAAACTCAATTAATTCAAAGTGAAAAAATGTCTAGTTTGGGTCAATTAGTTGCTGGAGTAGCACATGAGCTTAACAATCCGGTCAACTTTATTTATGGCAATCTCTCTTGTATTACTGATTACACACAAGAACTCATTTTACTACTCCAACTTTACCAAAAAAATTATCCCTTTCCTGTCCAAGAAATTCAGGATTTTACCGATTTTATTGAACTAGATTTTTTGTGTTCAGACTTACCGCGATTACTCAAATCTGTCAAACATGGAGCAGAACGCATCCGAGACATTGTATTGTCTTTACGGAATTTTTCCCGTTTAGATGAGGCCGAAATCAAAGCTGTAAATATCCATGATGGTATTAATAGCACTTTGATGATTCTACAAAGTCGCCTCCAGGGTAATAACCAACATCCCGAAATTGAGGTCATTAAAGAGTATGGTGAAATTCCTGGAGTTGAGTGTTACCCTGGGCAGTTAAACCAAGTGTTTATGAATATTATCACCAATGCTATTGATGCTTTAGAAGAGTCAATCATCAAAAAAAATCTCGAAAATAAAATTTTGACTCCACCACAAATCCATATTCGCACCCAGCTAATCGACTCAAATCAAGTCCAAATTAGTATTACAGATAATGGATTAGGAATACCAGACGCATTAAAACAGCAAATATTTGACCCCTTCTTTACTACTAAACCTGTAGGTAAAGGCACAGGTTTAGGGTTAGCAATTAGCTACCAAATTATTACAGCCACACATGGCGGCTCACTACAATGTTACTCAAGCCCAGGAGAGAAAACTGAGTTTGTGATCTCGATCCCTTTAAGTCAATATATTTCTATAGATTATTGACACACTCCGCCCTAAAAGTGCGGAATTGTTTAAAAGGAGATACCACGAATGGCATTGCTCGAAACCACAACTCCCAGAACCGTTTACTCGTATTCCGGTGTCGTGCGATAGGGGGTGTCAATTCCCGCTACTCCCTCCAAACAGTGCGTAAACTGTCCATTGGGCCTACTTATTGTATGCTTGTTACTCACTCGCTCAAAGTCTTTACTTGTGGGGGCTGGGACTGGAGTACAGAGTACCGAGTTACACGTTTCGAGTAACAGCCTTTTAACCAGAACGTCCCACCACTGGGAGTTTCACCCACCTTTAAGGTCTTAGTGGCTGTGTTAACTATACCATGTAAAGCCGCCGTAGAACGGCGGGGTTTCAGACCCAAGAGTTTCGATGATAAGAGATGATTTATAAAGTAAAGCTTAAATTGTAGGGTGCGTTAAAGCAACGCGTAACGCACCGTGTGATTATGGTGCGTTACGGCAATTCATACTTTCGCTCATACTCAAATCCTTACACTGCCGTAACACACCCTACTTAATATTTACTTTATAAATAGGCTCTAATTAGAGATACTTTATAAAGTAAAGCTTAAATTGTAGTGGACTGTCTAGACTAAAATGCTGCAATAAAAAATCCGTTTTATCGGCGTTTATCGGCGTTTATCTGCGTTTTTTGCCTAAACTTAATGCAGTATTTTAGCTTTGTAACGATAGTACGATGCGTTAATGCAACGCGTAACGCACCGTATGATTATGCTGCGTTACGGCAATTTATACTGTCGCGCATACTCAAATCATCACACTGCCGTAACACACCCTACCATATTCCAACAATAATTATTCCTACACCCCACCGCAGGAAATCGCAATTTTCCCTACAGCGCGTTCACTTTCACTATACGTATGAGCCGCCGCTAATTCCTGTAGGGGATAGGTGCGGTCAATCACAGTTCTCACTTTCCCAGTTTCAATTAACTCTTTTAGGTAAACTAAGTCTTGGGCGTTGGGTTTCTCCAGAATCAACTTTGCCTTTTGACCAGGAAGAAACATAGAGAAAAAACCCTGAATCAAAACGTCTGGGTTGGGTAGGGTACTGACAAATACGCCGTTAGGTTTGAGAACTTTTTTGCAATCAGCGAGCGATCGCTTGGCTACCACATCAAAGATAATATCGTATTGTATCTTCTCGCTCGTAAAGTCTTGTTGTGTATAATCAACTACGCGGTCTGCACCTAAAGATTTCACAAACTCTAAATTTCTCGTACTACAAACCCCTGTCACCTCAGCCTCTAAAGCTTTAGCAATTTGTACTGCAAATATCCCAACCCCACCCGCAGCACCATTAATTAACACCTTTTGTCTGGGGAGAATATGACCCAAATCTCGCAAAGATTGCAGTGCAGTCATGGCGGCTAAAGGTACAGTTGCCGCTTCCTCATAGCTCAAATTTGTTGGTTTGAGAGCCGCCAAATTTTCGGGAATAGCCGCAAACTCTGCATAAGCTCCCCCCGGAAACTTAGTGCTACCGTAAATTGCATCCCCTACTTGAAACCGGGTGACTTGCGAACCAACAGCAACTACTTCCCCCGCTACATCAAACCCCAAAATCATCGGGAATTTATTCCCTGTCAGCAAGCTCAACATTCCTTTGCGAGTTTTCCAGTCAATGGGGTTAACGCTGCTAGCATACACCCTCACGAGTAATTGGTTAGGTTGAATTTGCGGCTGCTCTAATTCTTCATACTGTAAAACATCAGTAGCCCCATACCGCCGGATAACGACTGCCTTCATAGCATTCCTCCTGCTACCCTGTGTTTATAAGTTTAGTGTAACCGTTAGATGATGATTGAGTAACTCTCAACACTCTTGATTTTGTTTAGTAACTGGATGTTGGTTTTCTGCCATTTGTATCAGTTCTTGAGGTGATTTTTGTCGATTCACCATCAAACGGGGAATTTGATAATAATTGTTGATACAAGTATGATTTAAAACTTCGTTATTATACAAATAACCAGTGAGATAATATCTAGAAACGTATGATACTACCTGTTTATTAGTAGCACCATAGGGATAAGCAAAATGAGACGCTACCCTTTGTTCTGGGTCTAAATCTTGTGTACACTCTCTTAATATTGTTCTAGCTTGTACAAGTTCCCTAAGTAACTCCCGGCGTGATAATTTAGTTAAATCTTTATGTGTCAATCCATGAGATTGAATATCATAAAAACCCTTTTGTAAACCTTGTCTTAATTCCTGACATCCCAAGTGGGTTTTACTATTAACTCCTGGCTTCGCTAAATTACCAGGATTGATAAATAATACAACTTTTATTTTTTTATTATATTTTTTTTCTAGTTTTAATAAGATAGGCATTAATTTTGTATGTACTGATTTATACCCATCATCAAAAGAAATCATAATTGGCTTTTGTTGCCGATTTTTAGCTGGAATTGGTTGGGATTTACTTAAAAAAAATTCATATAATTCTTGAGTTGATAAAAACCAGTAGTCATTCACAACCAAATACTCTAATATTTTCTCTAGCTCTTGTTGAGAATACTGCATTTCATTAGTATTGACAGCTAGAGATTTATTCTGCATATCTACAAGACCATGAAATCCCAAAATTGGTACTGTAGGCTCAGTATAATTAAAGTTAAGCACTGTCCATGAGATTATCGAAACTATACCTAATCTCAATGGCAAATTGTGAGTTTTTGGAGAACTTTCTAAAATCTCTTGCTGATTATCTGTCATTTTGCTAGCTGTTTTACACCAAATAAATCACGTTATTCAGTAGCTAGTAAGTAGTTGGAAGCAATTGTATTCATTCGTTAAGGTAGCGAATAGGTTTGGGGCAACAGGCAACAGGAAAACAATGTGTGTAATTAATTCTGTCTAAGTACTTAGTGAATTGAACTTGAATTTAATCATAACTAGTTATCGCAACATAATATCAATTCAAGAGTCAAATAATATTATTCCCCGGATTTAGCCGGGGATTTAAGCATCACGTTTCATAAAGCCACCATCTGAAAATAGGCAAAAAGCTGATTAAACCAGAACTTAGACTTTTGCCTTTTGCCTCGTTGCACATGAGGCTAAAGTGGCATCAATGCCCTTTGGCATTTAGGACATATGGCATGGATAGTCATTTGGCAGTCAAGTAGGTGAAAACCTTCTTTTTGAGCAGTTTTAGCCCCAATTTTCAAAATCGAGTCATTTTTGAACTCAATGGTTGCGTTACAACGCACGCAAATCAAGTGATGATGGTGATGGGGATAAGGTTGGTTGATTTCGTAGTGCTTATGTCCTTCTCCGAGTTCAAGTTCCCTTAAGATCCCCATTCGTGCCATCAATTTCAAAGTCCGGTAGATAGTTGAAAGGCTAATTCCTTCTCCATCCCCTTCTAAACGATGATACAAATCCTCAGCACTCAAATGCTCACCTTGAGGGAGTTCTTGAAAAATGTGTAGTATAGTTTCTCGCTGGGGAGTTAAACGCCAACCGCGTTCGTTTAATTCAGCCTTGAGCGCACTAGTTGTGTAGACAGTCATACTAATTTTTCTCAACAAAGCCTATTAATTGAGAATATAGCAAATAATTAGAGTTATTTGCAACAACTATTGCTTATTGCGAATATTTATTAAATTTTAAGAATAATTGATCAAGTCGAGAAGATAAAGCAAATAATCTCTGATCCCGAATTTTGATATGTCTACCAGAGATAGGCAATATAGATAATGCTATCACTAATTGCTAAAAATTACTTATAAAGAACAGATAGCCTTGAGGAGTAGGGATCAAAAAATTTGTGTGTAAATAAATAGTCCAGAGTCAACAATCTATAGTTAAAATTTTGTTGACGATTAACCATTGACTATTGACTGTTGACTATTGACTATTTCTACTAACTCAAAGATTCCAAATAATCGCGGATGAGGTTGCGACGCTTGGGTTGGCGGAGTTTTTGTAACGCTTTAGACTCAATTTGGCGGACTCGTTCCCGTGATAAATCAAGGGCGCGGCCGATTTCAGCTAATGAGTAAGGATGACCATCAGCTAAACCAAAGCGCATCAGGATCACATCCCTTTCCCGACTGGTTAAATCTGCTAACAAATGTTGCAAGTCTCTTTGTAAAGATTCTCGCATTAACATTTCTTCAGGAGTAACACCATCGGTTTCCAATAATTCACCTAACTCAGTATCTTTATCTTTACCTACTTTAGTTTCTAAAGAAACAGAACGAGGTACTCTTAACAAAACTTCCCGCACTTGAGTTGGTGTCATTTCTAACTCAATTGCTAGGTCTTCTAAAGTAGGAGTACGACCTTTTTCTTGGGCAATTTTGCGTTGAGCTTTTTTAATTTTGTTGAGTTTTTCGGTGATGTGAACAGGAAGACGAATCGTGCGGCTAGAGGTGGCGATCGCTCTGGTAATTCCTTGACGAATCCACCAATAGGCATAGGTACTAAAGCGATATCCCTTAGTAGGATCAAATTTCTCTACTGCTCGTTCTAGACCAAGAGTTCCTTCTTGGACTAAATCCAACAATTCCAAACCGCGATTTTGATACTTCTTAGCAACGGACACAACCAAGCGCAAATTAGCCTTGATCATGTGTTCTTTGGCTTGCAGTCCGTTAGATTGGATTTGCTCCAATTCTTCTACGGTCATTTTGGCAATTTCTGCCCAACGACGCTTACCTTCTGATAAAATCGGCTTGAGATCAGATACCTTTACACCTGCGGTATTAGCCCACCGTTCCAAAGAAGGGCGGTGTCCTAGCTCGGATGCCAAACGCTCCTGCACTTCAATTAAGTTGAGATAAGGAGTAGCTACTGCGTCTCCTTGTTTGGCGGCGTTGGCTAGCACTGTCCGCAATCTTAGGTAACGCTGGACTTTTTGCGCCTCAGAAACTTCTTCATCGCGGCCTAGCAAGCGCACTCGGCCGATTTCTTGAAGATATAGACGCACTAAGTCTGTACTGCGGCGATTACCGTTAGCAGCAAAGTTATTGGGATCAGCAGCAGCGATTTCCAATTCTTGGAGATCATCCACTGAAAACTCACCGTCATCAACTGTCAGATCAGGGTCTAAAACCTGGCGGGATTTTTGGGTATTGTAGGCGGCATCTGCATAAAAAGATGTTGCTGGCATAAAATCGTCTCTATGGCTCCAGGTAACAATAGATTGCGGTCAGCTATTTAACTGTTGCTATTGTTCCCGTGAATTTAGATGATCTAACACGGTTAAGACTTCCAGTAATGTTTTTTTGCAAAACAAATTTACTGGGTCTGTGTCAAGCATTCAAACCGAACTAGGCTCGGCTGCTGAATTTTTGATTGAACCAATAGCTATTCAAGTCCACAATTAGGCTGTAAATTCCGAACTACCGAGTCCGCTTTTCAACATTGATAGATATTAATTGCTACTTTGGTATTTTGTATAAACATATTTCAGTGGAAACTATGTTTCTTATCGGTATAGTCACATCTACATGGATATGAAAGTAATTTCCTGACGATTTTCTAATTTTTTCTAGGGATTTTTTGGGAATAAATCAAGGTATATAGATGATCACAGGTGCTTGAGTAGTCTGTTACAAGTGATACTTTCAATTATTAAATTGTTCACAATTAGCACTTTTTCATCAACACTTCACACTTAGTTAGCATTTGCTCAATCTGTCTTCATATTTCCGCCTAGCAATGTATAGGTTTAGCTTAAAAATATATAAGCTGTCCCCAGTCCCCAGTCCCCTATTCACGGGTGAACGAAATTTTGTGTGGGATTTCTAGCTAAGTATCCAAAAAATTACCCTCCACACTCCCCACACTCCCCACACTCCCCACACCTTTTTTCTCTCACCCCCTATTCACTGGTACTCTGGTTTAATATCTCGGAGCATAAGTTCATCAAGGGCTTGTCTGGGAGTAACTTCACCTTGTAATAATCGATAAACTTGCTCGGTAATCGGGATAATTATATTTTTTTCCCTAGCTAGTTGTACTAATACCTGACAAGTATTGACCCCTTCGGCAGTTCCTGGTAATTTAGCAAGAATTTCTGGTAGTGAATTAGCACCAGCAAGTTGATAGCCGACTTGGTAATTACGACTTAATGGACTATTACAGGTGGCTAACAAATCTCCTAGACCAGATAAACCATAAAAGGTTTCCGTCTTTGCTCCCCAATAATTGCCAATGCGAACCATTTCTGTGAGTCCGCGAGTTACTAAAGCAGCTTTGGCGTTAGTTCCTAAATGTAAACCGTCACATACGCCAGCTGCGATCGCCATCACGTTTTTGAGTGTACCACCTAGTTCTACTCCCACCGGATCAGAATTGGTATAAACTCGAAACCGCGCCGAAGAAAATACCATCTGTACTGTTGCGGCGGCTGTTGCATTATCACTAGCTACGACTGTGGCGGCTGGTAATGATTGTTCAATTTCTTGAGATAAATTCGGCCCCGATAGGACGACTACGGGATTTTGGGGAAATGTTGATTGCCAAATTTGTGACGGCGTACAGATAGTTTGTGGTTCTAGTCCTTTTGTTGCTGTCACAAATATAGTTTCTGGTGAAAGGGTGAAAGAATGTACTTGAGATGCAACTTCTCTCACTCCTTTCATGGATATAGCAGACAGAATGATGTGAACATCTTGTAAAACATCTGCCAATGTTGCAGAGCCTTGGCGTGACCATACACGGACCCTATTACCATTCTCTGCTGCTAGCTTTGCCAAAGCTGCACCCCAAGCACCTGCACCCAAAATTGCTACTGTCTTTTCTTGCACCACTCAAAAATTCAAAATTTAAAATTCAACATTCAAAATACTCAGCACTCAGGACTCAGCACTCTCTGGCGTGGGTGAAGTTGCATCAGTTCTCGTACTTGTTCGGCATGATAGGAACTTCTGGTTAAAGGGGAGGAAACAACTTGTAAAAATCCTAGTTCTTTACCGTAAGCTTCCCAGGCAGCAAATTGTTCTGGAGGAATAAAGCCTTCTACTTGCAAGTGTTTTTGGCTGGGTTGGAGGTACTGCCCAATGGTTAAGATATCACAATCTACAGAGCGTAGGTCTTGCATAACTTGGCGAATTTCGGCATCGGTTTCACCCAATCCCACCATCATCCCAGATTTAGTGTAAAGCCAAGGAGCTATTTGGCGCGATCGCTGTATTAATTCTAAGGTGCGATCGTAATTTCCTTGGGGTCGCACCCGTCGATATAGACGGGGGACTGTTTCTGTATTATGGTTTAATACCTCTGGTGCAGCTTGCAAAATCATCTCTAAAGCATCCCAGTTACCACATAAATCAGGAATCAGTACTTCAATTGTGGTATTTGGTGAAACAGTCCCCACAGCTTCGATGCACCGCACAAATTGAGCCGCACCACCGTCTGCTAAATCATCTCTATTCACAGAGGTAATTACCACATGATTGAGTTTCATCCGGCGGACAGCTTCTGCTAATCGTGCTGGTTCTGTGGGGTCTAAAGCTTTGGGTTTTTTCTCAAAGTCGATATCACAGTAAGGACAGGCACGAGTGCAAGCCGGCCCCATAATTAAAAATGTAGCCGTTCCAGCTTGGAAGCATTCCCCAATATTGGGACAGGAAGCTTCCTCACACACTGTATTAAGTGCTAAATCTCGCAAAATCTCTTTGACATTACCAACACGTTGCCATTGAGGTGCTTTTACTCGCAACCAATCTGGTTTAACAGTCACAATCTGCCCTTACCACTCAAAGTTGTACAAATCTAATCCTAGCAAGCAAATCCCTTGCTGAAGATATTTAACTATATATATATGTATATATGAGATCAGGAGACAGGGCAGAAAAAATAATGGCTATTGATTCACCGGATTTTAGATTTTGGATTTTGGATTGAATCCAAAATTGATTGACTATTGAGAATTTGTGCTATGTTTAGGAATATGTGCAAATTTACGGGATGTAGCGCAGCTTGGTAGCGCACTTCGTTCGGGACGAAGGGGCCGCTGGTTCGAATCCAGTCATCCCGACTTTAATTGTAGAGCAACAGATTATTTGACCAAAACCATTCGCAGTTCGCAATTGCGTATTGCGGACAAAATTGGAAATTGATCCATTCAGGGTTACAAGCCCCTCAATTGATTGATGAAGTTTTTAGGGATATAGCGTGCGATCGCTTGCTATAAAACACCTGATTGTGTGAGTGATGAACATTGCTTAAGAATATTTATATCTTCAATAACAACGCTAAGATTCTTTACTTGTGCGTAGAGGTGACTAGCTGCTAAGTTATAAAAGTAACTGGTAAATTGTCTAGCTATGAGCAATGAAGCTAATACCTGCCGTAAGTATGTTGAACCGAAATTAAATCAAGCTGGTTGGAATACTGCACCTTACGATTACTATGAGCAGTATTACTTCACCGATGGCAAGATTAGACCAAAAAATCAGCGTCAACCCCGTGCTAAACGGAAATTTGCAGATTATTTGCTTTCAAAGGGTGATTTTCCCTTAGCAGTGGTGGAAGCGAAGCGGAAACACAAAACTCCTGATGAGGGACTAGAACAGGCGATCGCCTATGCCCACATTCTCAACGTGAAGTTTGCTTACTCTACTAATGGTGAAGGGATTGTGGAGTATGACTTCATCACGGGTAAGCAGTCTGATGTTATGGATTTCTTTCCCAGTCCTGATGAACTTTGGCAACGGTTAACAGGGGTAGGTAAGGAACAAATTAGAGAGGACATAGCTGAAAAACTGCTAACTCCCTTTTACCCAACGGCAGATAAACCACTGCGTTATTATCAACGAAACGCCATTAATGCAGCACTAGCGGCGATTTTCAAAGGTCAAAATCGTCTACTGCTGACATTGGCGACGGGAACAGGTAAAACTACTGTTGCTTTCCAAATCGCTTGGAAACTGTCAAGTTTGGAGTGGAATGCTTTTGGAGAATCTCGTTCCCCTAGAATTTTGTTTTTGGCAGATCGCAACGTGCTGGTAGATGACCCCATGAATAAGGATTTTTCTGCCTTTAATCAGGAGAAAATTTACAAAATTCAGGGGGAAGCGAAAAAAGGACGTGACCTTTACTTTGCTATTTATCAAGCTATTGGGGACAGAGAAGATAGCTTTGGACTTTACAGGGAATACAGTCCTGATTATTTTGACTTGATTATTATTGATGAGTGCCACCGGGGTAGTGCTAGGGATGAGAGTAACTGGCGACAAATTCTAGAACATTTTGAACCTGCATATCAGTTGGGACTGACAGCGACACCGCTACGGGATGATAACGTTGATACCTATCGCTACTTTGGCAATCCCCTTTACACCTATTCTCTCAAACAAGGGATTGATGATGGTTTCTTAGCTCCCTATCGAGTTTATCGGGTTCTTACCCGTTCTGATCGGGAAGGATGGCGGCCTAGTGCTGGACAAATTGACCGTTATGGAAGAACGATTCCTAATGAAGTTTATCTAACTCCAGACTTTGAGCGGAAATTAGTCAGAGAAGCAAGGACAAAAGCGATCGCCCAACACATTACTGATTTTCTCAAAAGTAGCGATCGCTATGCCAAAACCATTGTCTTTTGTGTAGATGAGCCGCACGTTAAGGCAATGATCAAGGAATTACGCAACCTCAACAGCGACATCACCAGAACCAATCCTGACTACATAACTCGCATTACCTCTGATGCTGGTGATGTGGGTAAGGGACATCTCTACAACTTCAAAGATGTCTTAAATGAAACTCATGTTATTGCTGTAACTGCTAGGTTACTAACAACAGGGGTAGATGTTCCCACCTGTAAAAATGTTGTGCTTGCTCGTGTAATTCGTTCAATGACAGACTTTAAGCAGATTATTGGACGGGGAACTCGTGTGCGAGAAGAACGAGGTAAGCTGTCTTTTAATATACTTGACTACACCAACAGCACAGTATTGTTTGAGGATAGAGATTTTGACGGAGAACCCGCCCTCATTAATGAGTCAGAGATGGATGATCGGGGGGAAATTCTCTCTGAACATGAGGAGGAACTGGAGTCAGCAGAGTTAGAAGACGAAGCAGAAGATTTGGAAGATGATGACGACAAGTCTGGATTTTGGGGACTCCCAGATGACGATGACGCACCACCTCGGAAATATTACGCTGATGGGGGAAGCGAAGAAATTGTTGAAGAAAGAATTTATGATTTAAACCCAGACCATCAACTGCGCTTATCTCGATTAATTGACTACACCAGAGAACAAGTCCGCATCCTGTATCGTTCCACTCTAGAAATACAGCAACGCTGGGCAGATCCAGAACAGCGTTCCGAGATTATTGAGTTATTGGCTGTATTATATTGCAATGTTTCCAGATAAAATAAAAACTCCTGAAGATTTATATGAAGTAATGAATGGTTTAGTTGGAAAAATATATACACAAGGTTCTGATAAGCTTATCAATATATTTGGTGAAATTGTAGAAAATATTCAAGAAGAATCTTCAGAAAAATCCTTGAAAATCCAAACTAATATTAGAAATATTATTGAGGAAATCAGAAAGGATCTGGGTAATTACAGCAAACCAACTAAACTCGATACAATATTTCACTCGAAACTTTATCTAGAAGATGTGAAGAAAAAACTACCAGAGTAAGCAATGCCAGCCAAGAAAAAAATAGAAAATAAGCCTGTTACTACTGCCCAAAAACTGGGAAGCGTGATTAAGTCAGCGCGTGACATCATGCGGACGGATAAGGGATTGAATGGAGAATTAGACCGTCTCCCCCAGTTGACTTGGATCATGTTTTTGAAACTTTTGGATGATTCCGAGAAACTGCATGAGGTGGAAGCAGAATTAGAAGGAATATCCTATAAACCAACGATTCAACCGCCTTATCGCTGGCGAGATTGGGCTGCTAATGAAAATTTTACGGGCGATCGCCTGAAGAGTTTCATCAACAATGATGAGGCAATTTTACCAGATGGCACTAAAGGTGCAGGGTTACTCGCCTATTTGCGGAATCTCAAAAGCAAAACCGGACGCGATCGCGCTGATGTCATCGCCAAGGTATTCAAAGATGTCAACAACCGCATGACTAGCGGGACTTTGCTGTGGGATGTGCTGAAATTTTAAGCCATGATGGATGTGCGACAATAGATGAAAAACAGGAAATTTACGAAAATAGACAAAGTTTCTTTGGAGGAACACTGGTAAATATTACACTCCTGTGCGACGAATCGTATTATGCTTTGGAGCTAGAACCAGATGACGAGCCGTTGTTTTAAGGGTGATGTGCGGACTATGAAACACCAAATCCTAACCCTAATAGGCAAAAACTGTATTACACCTGACGATGGTCAGAAAGTGTACGATTTGGTTCATCCAGAATTATTAGCTTTTAATGAAGTTGAGCTAGACTTTGCAGGAGTAGAAATTTTTGCTTCTCCGTTCTTTAATTTTGCTATTGGACAATTACTCCGGGATATTCAGCCAGAAACCCTCAATCGTCTGTTGAAATTCTCCAATCTTAATACAGTCGGTAAGCAGATACTCAAACTAGTCATCGAAAATTCAAAGCGGTATTACTCCGATCCTGATTTTCGTAGCAGAGTAGACCAAGTTATCAGCGAACAAGCAAATACACAGTAATGCCAGTCAACTACACAGTTCAGGCTGAAGTGGTTGATATTCGGTCTGATGCTCCGAAAAACGATGATATTTTCTTAGTAGATACTAACGCCTGGTATTGGTATACATATACTACTGCCAGTATTTTATCTAGTTCTTATCAGAGTAAAGAGTATCCTTCCTACATTGCCAAAGCCATTTCTGCTCACTCATGGCTTTCATACTGCGGTCTTTCATTGGCAGAGTTAGCACACAACATTGAGCAAACAGAAAGAGAAATATTTTCTCCTACATTAAAAGCCAAAGAATACCGTCATAACTACCCAACAGAAAGAGCTAAAGTTGTAGCCGAAGTTCAAGCAGCTTGGAGTCAGGTGATATCTAGTGCGGTATGCACTGATGTTTTGGTGAGCGAAGAAACTAGCAATGCTGCACTTACCAGATTCCAAACTCAATTACTTGATGGTTATGACTTGCTGATACTGGAAGCGATGGACAAAGCTGGAGTCACACAAATAATTACCGATGATGGTGATTATATGACTGTCCCTGGTATTAAAGTTTTTACTGCAAATAGGGGTGCGATCGCAACTGCAAGAACTCAAGGCAAACTTTTGGTTAGGTAAAGACGTGTAAGTACCTAAAGCTTCTAAATCTGCTTTTTACATTCTTCCATCTCTGCACCAGTTTCTATTGGTGAATTAGGTACTAGGCAGCCAAATTTATGAGGCGATCGCCTGAACTGGTGGAGTTTGGCTTGGGAAGGTTTAGTTAGTGGTGCGTTCAATACTATCTAAATTACCGTCGTATTCTTTTTTTAAAACTGGTATAAGTTTATTTACTCTTAATAAATAAACTGTCATGTATGAATTTTTCGCAAAGATAAATTTGGCTCAAGCGTCTACATATCTTGATTACAGCCGCTTATAGCTAGATTTCCTGATCAAACTTAGTTGTTTATCAGTATATTTATTTACGATAAAATCCTCCTATCCTGAAAATTCGTAGGTTTCCCATTAGGCAATTTTGCAATTAACTGCTACTTTGTGTAAATTGGACTACATATATTGAATAGGGACAAAAAGGAATAAAAATAGCATGACAGAAAACAAACGCGCCTTAATTACTGGTATTACTGGTCAAGATGGTTCATACCTGAGTGAATTTTTACTAGAGCAAGGTTACGAAGTACATGGTATAATTCGCCGGACTTCTACCTTTAATACTGACCGTATTGACCATATTTACGAAGATCCTCATAAAGAAGGCGTGCGGTTATTTCTGCATTATGGTGATTTGACTGATGGTACAACACTCAGACGGATTCTAGAAGAAGTCCAGCCTACAGAAATCTACAATTTAGGCGCACAATCCCATGTGCGGGTGAGCTTTGATTCACCAGAATATACAGTAGATGCCGTAGGGATGGGAACGCTACGATTACTAGAAGCTATCCGAGATTATCAGCAGCGTACTGGGATTCAAGTACGTTTTTATCAAGCTGGTTCTTCAGAAATGTATGGTTTAGTACAGGCAGTACCCCAAAGCGAAACCACCCCTTTCTATCCCCGGAGTCCCTACGCCTGTGCGAAGGTTTATGCTCATTGGCAAACATTAAATTACCGTGAATCTTACGATATGTTTGCTTGCAATGGTATTTTATTCAACCATGAATCACCACGACGGGGGGAAACCTTTGTCACTCGCAAAATTACCAGAGCCGTGGCTCGCATTGTGGCAGGCAAACAGAAAAAAATCTACATGGGTAATTTGGATGCTAAAAGAGATTGGGGCTACGCCAAAGACTATGTGCGGGCAATGTGGTTGATGTTGCAACAAGAGCAAGCAGATGACTATGTGATTGCGACAGGTGAAACTCACTCAGTACGGGAATTTCTGCAACTGGCTTTTAGTCATGTAAATCTTGACTGGCAAGATTACGTAGAATTTGACGATCGCTATCTTCGCCCAGCTGAAGTAGATTTATTAATTGGCGACCCCACTAAAGCCCAGCAAAAATTAGGTTGGAAGCCTTCAGTGACTTTTGAAGAGTTAGTTGCACTGATGGTAGAAGCAGACTTGCAAGCATTAGGTCAAACTTCACCTAATGGTAATGGTTCACTTCTACCTCAAGACGTTGCTACCATTCGTCAAGAACTGGGTGTTTTGCACTTCTAATCAAATCTTGCCAAGGATAACAATATGACCGCCTTAGAGCTACAAAATAAACGCATCCTCGTCACTGGTGGAGCAGGTTTTTTAGGTCGTCAGGTAATCGAACAGCTGTGTAAAGCTGGGGCTGACTTGGCCAAGATTACTGTACCGCGATCGCGGGAATTAGATTTACGCATTCTCGAAAACTGTCAACGGGCAGTAGACCAACAAGATATCATCATTCACTTAGCGGCTCATGTTGGTGGTATTGGCTTGAATCGGGAAAAACCAGCAGAGTTATTCTACGATAACTTGATCATGGGGACACAGCTCATCCATGCTGCTTATCAAGCAGGCATAGAAAAATTTGTCTGTGTCGGTACAATCTGCGCCTACCCGAAATTTACCCCAGTACCATTTAAAGAAGATGACCTGTGGAATGGTTATCCAGAAGAAACTAATGCTCCCTATGGCATTGCTAAAAAAGCTCTTTTGGTGCAACTGCAATCTTATCGTCAACAGTACAACTTTAATGGTATCTACTTACTACCAGTGAATTTATACGGGCCTGAAGATAATTTTGATCCTAGAAGTTCTCATGTTATCCCAGCGTTAATTCACAAAGTTTATGAAGCTCAAGTGCGGGGAGATAAACAACTACCCGTTTGGGGTGATGGTAGTCCTACCCGTGAGTTTCTGTATTCAGAAGATGCTGCACGAGGCATTGTCATGGGTACACAGTTGTATCATGAATCTGAGCCAGTGAATTTAGGAACTGGTTCGGAAATCTCCATCCGTGATTTAGTCACTCTCATTTGTGAACTGATGGAATTTGATGGTGAGATTATTTGGGAAACAGATAAGCCAAATGGTCAACCTCGTCGTTGTTTGGATACCGAACGGGCAAAGCAAGCTTTTAATTTCACTGCCCAAGTAGATTTCCGGCAGGGATTGAAGAATACTATTGACTGGTATCGTCAAAATGCTGCATAGGGCATAGGGCATAGGTTTGGGGGAATGGGGAACTATAACCATTAACCCCTAACCTATTACCTAAATTGAAAAAGGGGTGTAGGGGTGTAAGGGTATAGGGGTGTAAGGGAAAGACTTTTTTCATGTGTTTTGGTGTACGGAGTTCATGAGGGGTATTTATTCACTGCACAAATTCTCATGGATAAAGTTGATTATCAACTTCATAAAACAAATTCACTGCACAAATTCTCATGGATAAAGTTGATCATCAACTTCATAAAACAAAATTACGGCGGACGCTATTAAAAACTCGGCAGTCGATGTCTGTAAGAGAATGGCAAGACAAGAGCGATCGCATCTGTAAAATATTACAAGCTTCTACTCTCTTCACCGAAGCAAAAACTATACTTGCTTATTTCAGTTTTCGTCAAGAACCTGATCTGAGTCCTCTATTTACAAATAATCGCTATCGCTGGGGATTTCCACGCTGTATTGGTCAATCTCTATATTGGTATAGCTGGCAACCTGGAGAATCTTTACAGATTAATTCCTATGGCATTCAAGAACCCCATCCTGAAAGCGCAATTATCAATCCTGAAACTGTAGATTTAATTCTTGTACCCAGCGTAGCTTGCGACTATGGGGGATATCGTTTAGGTTATGGTGGCGGGTATTATGATCGCTTACTGAGTTCACCCGCATGGGCAAACAAACCCACTTTCGGGCTGACATTTAACTTTGCACGCATACCACAATTACCGATTGAAAGTTGGGATAAACCCTTACAAGCAGTGATTACAGAAACTGGATTTTTCCTATAGCGGC
>JBODRP010000094.1:0-16522 GCA_050633005.1 Trichormus sp.
GCAGTGACCATGAGATTTAAACCTAGACTTCAAACTACAGGGGGGTGAGACCAGAAAAACGTTTTGTTCTGCTATGTTGCCATAGTTGTCTCCATAAAACTCCCACTTCAGCACGTTCCCAACGCTAACTCGAAACCTAAAACCGTCTGGTTGGTCTGATACTCACAAGATACCGTCTGGTTGGTCGGATGTCAAGATCAATATGTAGTTTTTTAAACAGGGGCTTCAGGCTGCGAAGTAGCAACGGCGTAGTTCCAATAACGCTTATAAGCGTGAAAAACCGCAGTATTATTCAGGTATTTACCTTCAAAAATGAATGACTGCCTCTCATTTGTTCAAAAATCAGGCGATCGCCTACGATGGGCGGAACGCCATCCCACTAAAATTTACTGGTTGAAACAGTAGTTTTTCGATATTTGATTATTCCACTACTTCGTTAACAGGGAATCGGTCAATGAGTTGCATAGCCCGATAGGCGTTACGCTGTAAGGAATCTGGTAAATGGGGGACATGAGGTATTTGCGATAATAAATCTAGTGTGCGGCGTAAAATTCGCACCACATCACCTTCATCTAAGGTAGTGTTTTCACATAATTCTACCCATTCTGTACCTAAAGCCCACTGTTCAACTAAGGCAATCAAGCCTATGTATCGATTTTCTAACCCTACAGGCAAGGTAACACCGTGACGATACTGCACCTTTAAGACAGAACGACGAATTTTTTGTAAACTCGACCACCCTGCGTCTATTTCTGGAGACAGATTAAAATTGACTCGGCTATCAGGACGGGGGGTTTCTGTCACTAAGGCGGCGATGACAGCCGCTAAATGGTGAGGATCTAAGTTGTTCAATTCACCACTAGCTAAGGCTAAACCTAACCACAATTCATTTTCTCCCCGAATGGCGGCAGCAACTTGTCCTAATTGGGTGGGAACTAGGTTATCTAAACAGTCAAATTGCTGCAAAATGGTGATTAAAGTGAGAAATTCTTCCCAGTAACGTTGAGATTGTTGCTCTACTAACCCCTGTAATTCTTCTAGTTCTGCTTCAATTTCAGCGTAGCGTTCCCGACGTTTAAAAACCTTGGCAATATTTCCTGATTGATACAGGGGATGGGCTTCTAACTGAGCTTGTACAGCCGTGACACGACTGAGTTGTTCTGCTACTTCTGGAGCGAGATGCAAAGATTGATCCGGTTCTGGGATACTTTGAGCGATCGCATCTGTAATATTATCTCCCCGATAGGATTGTCCAGGCTTAAAGACTAACTGCTGGGGTGGAACTATGGTCTGTGGTATTTCTACGCGGGGTATTTCAGCATATAAATCTACCACATCTTCACTAGTGGCCACATACCAGCGATTATCTTGCCCTAAACATACCAAGTAACTAGATTGACCCGCCGTAGGAGACTGACCTACTAAAACGGCTGTTACAGGTGTGGCAACTGTAATATTTTTGCCTTTAAGACTCAGTAATGTACCGGAAACAGCAAAGTCCAGAAGCATCTTAATTTGTTCTTTTCGCGCTTCTTGGGCTTGTTGTTCTAGTGTTTTCAATAACTGGCGTTCTACTTTATGACGTTGCCACAATTTTTCATAAATCGCTACTTCATGTTGACTAACGGAAGCGATTTGCTCTTGTAATGTGGCTAATTCAATTTGTAGTTCTTCAATGTATTCATAGTCTGGTCTTAAGTGTAGTGTGGCCATGTACTGGCCAAAACTACGCTCTATCAGTTCCTTAGCTTCCTCTATGGTGTGGGTTTGTAGTAAGTTCAAAACCATACCGTAGCTAGGGGTAAACTGACTCACTAGGGGGTCTGGCTTAGAGGTAGCTAAATAGGCCGCTTCTTTTGCACCTTCAAAGGGAGTTTGCACGGTGACGACATGACCTTGTTTATCCATGCCTCGCCGCCCTGCCCTACCTGCCATTTGGAGAAATTCGGAAGCGTTTAAGAGGCGGTGTCCGGTGTCAGTACGCTTGGAGAGGGTGGAAATTACTGTTGTCCTAGCGGGCATATTAATTCCAGCTGCTAGGGTTTCGGTGGCGAACACCACTTTAATTAAACCTTGTTGGAATAATTCTTCTACCAAAACCTTCCAAGCTGGTAAAATTCCAGCGTGGTGAGCCGCAATGCCCCGATATAGGGGGGCAATTTGTCCTGAGCGTCCTGCTTCGGGGTTACGGCTTAAAAAGTCGTCAATTTGTCGCCGCAGCACTTGCGATTCATCATTATCTACCAACCACAAGTCACCTACTTCTGCTACAGCTTTGTCACATCCCCGACGACTGAAAATAAAGTAAATCGCCGGCAGCATATCCCGTTGCTGGAGATGGTTGAGGGTATAGAGGATGCTGGGGGCTTCTGGTCTACCTTTTTCTCCTTGTCGCCTTTTACCTCGGTTGCTGAGACGGGGGTTAATTTTGGTTTTGCTGTCATTGAGCAGGGGAAAGAGTCCCTTGGGGCTACAGTAATGAAATTCTAAAGGAACAGGACGAAAATCCGAGTAAATTAAGTCAGTAGGGCCGTGAACACGATTTAACCAGTCGGTGAGTTGGTCACTATTGGCAACGGTAGCGGATAGGGCAACTAGTTGGACTTCACGAGGACAGTAGATAATTGATTCTTCCCAAACTGTACCGCGTTGGCGATCGTTCATGTAGTGGCATTCGTCCAACACTACTGCGTCCACATCCACCAAGGAAATCCCAACCTGCCCAATTGGTGTACCGTAGAGCATATTACGAAAAATCTCGGTAGTCATAACCAAAATCGGGGCATCCCTATTAATGGAGGCATCCCCCGTTAACAAACCCACCGAGTCTAAACCAAATTTTTCCCGAAAGTCACGTAATTTTTGATTCGACAGTGCCTTTAAGGGAGTGGTGTAAAATACCCGTTTTCCTCGTGCTAGGGCGCGATAAATAGCGTATTCACCAACTAAAGTTTTGCCCGAACCTGTGGGGGCGCATACAACCACGGAGCGTCCAGCATTTAGGGACGCGATCGCATCTTTTTGGAACTGATCTAGCTCAAAGGGAAATATCAACCCTAAGTCTAGCTCTGGAGATGGTGCGGGATAATTCACTCAATCACTTTTACAACCGGACTGTTTACTATATTAACGAGTCTTTTGTCAACTTCGATAGTGGGATTGGGAATTTGGTATGGGGCTAATCAATTCAAAATTCAAAATTCAAAATTCAAAATTGAAGAGTTTTACTCCCCCTGCTCCCTTGCTCCCTGCTCCCCTACACCCCTACACCCCTACACCCCTACACCCTCATTTCCCCAATTCTTGCGATCGCCATGCAGCTGCTTTAACTGCTTCAATTAAGGCAGAGCGAAATCCTGCCTGTTCTAATTTGGCTACCCCTGCAATAGTTGTACCGCCTGGACTAGTTACACGATCTTTGAGTTCGGCGGGGTGCATTTTGCTCTCTTGCAATAATTTGGTTGTACCCAGTACAGTTTGTAGGGCTAGTTGATTTGCAATTGATCTGGGTAAACCTGCGGCCACTCCTCCATCAGCGAGGGCTTCTACTAAGATGGCGACGTAAGCCGGGCCACTGCCAGATAAACCTGTGACAGCATCCATCAAGGATTCATTTACTTCTACTACTTCCCCAACGGCTGAAAAGATTTGCTGTGCTAGCTGTTGGTGTGGGGGGTGGGTGTATGCACCTAGACACATCGCAGTCATACCTGCCCCAACTGTGGCGGGGGTGTTGGGCATGGCTCGAATTACTGGTAATTCGGGGAATGCTGCTTCTAGTTGATGTAAAGATACTCCTGCCAAAATCGAAATGACTAGGGGGGAGTTGTCTCTAACTAAAATGATATCTGCTAATTCTTGAGCGATCGCACTAAATACCTGGGGTTTGATTGCCAAAAACAAAACTTCTTGGGCTTGGCTAAATACCCGACGGTTATCTGTGGTGACACTCACATCATATTTTTGCTTTAAAAAAGCTTGTCGCGTTGGCTGGGGTTCGCTGACTATGACTTCTGAGGGGTGATAAATTTCTCTTGCAATAAGGCGGGATAACAGCGATTCTCCCATTACCCCACCACCAATTAAGCCAAATTTTATAGTCATTAGTCACTTAGTCATTAGTCATTGGTCAGTAGTCAATAGTCAATAGTCAAAAATTAGCAACTTTGGACTCTTGACTATAGACTAATGACTAATTTAACTCTATTGTGCCATCCGGTTAGCTTCATTACCCCAAGTAGTTGGAGTGGGGGTAGCAGGACGGGGACGGGCTGGAGGTTGGGGTACTTCATGGATAACTCCACCTTGGGTGCTGACTTGCACACAACTGGGTGTAAACAAAAAGATACTTTCGCCAATGCGTTCTTGATGCCCATCTAATGCGTAAGTCCCACCAGCAACAAAATCAACTGCACGTTGTGCTTGATCTGGATCCATGATTGTCAGATTCAACACTACTGACTTCCGCTCACGCAATGCTTGAATTGCCTGGGGCATTTCTTCAAATGTCCGAGGTTCTAGTACTAATACTTCAGAAATCCCGTTAATTGCTCCTGGCATACCAATCACATTCCCCATCGTCGATTTTGTTCCTGTTACTACGTCATCACCCATTGTAGTCACTGGTTCTCGCCAACGTCGATTAGGTGGGGTGGCTTCTGCTGGTGCTGGTTGGGGATTTTCTTGTTGATACAGATTTTGGTAGTTGTCTGTATCTGCTTCTTCTTCGTAGTATTCGTATTCTACTTGCTCATTAAGACCTACAAAGTCTCGTAGTTTAGAAAATATATTATTCATTTAGCGACGCTCCTGCTGATAATTGCCTCTATTGATTTTGCTTCATCAAATGATGTAGCCAATGGGAACGCTACAAAGGGCAGACAGTCCCAATAATTTTATCGCTATTTGTAGCATCTACTACTGTTATTGGCAATGGACTGACGTTGTAACAATTGAAAATTCCGAAAGCTACATATCACAACTGTTTAGGTTTGTGTATCTGTGGCATTCTTGTTTCAAATTGGTATTGTATCGAACGTCTGTACATTAACCTAGATACAATAATTGAGTCAAGATTATATCTCAACACTGATCCGAACGTAAGTTGAGTTTAAAGCCTTTTTTTGATTATTTATTTTTATTACAAGTAAAAAATATGTAAAAAATAGCATAAGTATATCTTGTATGTCTCCGTAGAGCATACTGGATAACGGCACATAATATCAAAAAATCAAAGGGGTATTTTACCTAAGTGCGCTTACCAAACAAGATAGTTCCTAATCTTACCATTGTTGCCCCAGCTTGTACGGCCAGTTGGTAGTCCCCTGACATACCCATTGACAATTCTTGCATTTTGATGTGATCCCAGTTTTGCTCAGAAATTTCTTTAGCCAATTTGCAAGTACTATTAAATACATAAAGTATCTCCGCATCATTTAGACCGAATGGCGGAATTGTCATTAAACCCTGAATTTGTAAACTTTTACACTGGTTAAGATCGGGCAAATTGGCTAGTAGTTCTGGCACAGTCCAACCAGATTTACTATGATCAGGCAGAATTTTCACTTGCAAGCAGATTTGAGGACTAACTCCTAGCTGTTGTGCCACTTGATTTAAACGTTGTGCTAGCGGCAAACTATCTACAGAGTGAATCCAGGTAAATTGTTCCAGGGCTTTTTTGACTTTATTACTTTGCAAATGACCGATAAAATGCCAAGTAATATCTGATAAGTCTTGTAACTGTTCTTGTTTGGTAGCAGCCTCTTGGATGCGATTTTCGCCGAAATCACGGATACCAGCTGCATAGGCAGCACGGATAGCTTCAGTTGGCATTTGCTTAGTGACAGCAATTAACCTGACTGAATCTGGAAGAGATGCACGAATTTCAGTAATACGTTCGCTGATGGAACTAGTCATTGGAAGGTGCGTTGGAAAACACTCTGAAGCTGATCGTACTCCTGTGACTGACCATTACGACGTAAAGTTCGTAAACGATTTTCCAACAACATTCTCGCCTCTGTACGCCCTATGGGTTGAAATTTCAATGCTTTCATATCATTCACCACCAAAAAAAACAGGCGTTGGGCATAGAGGGTAGTGAACAGATCCTGGGCTTCATCAACCATGCAGATCCGATATAGTAAACCCCAAGTGGGATGATTGATGTAAGTTTCTGCGCTTTCTGGATTCATCTAGGAGTCAGGTAGGAGAATAATATATTTTTTTAGCAGTGGAGTACAAACATCCAGACGATAATATCTGCCTTTCGCCAGAATATTTGTACAAATTAAATTGGGAATCAGCAAATTCTACCCTTTAATGAAGTTAACGACGACCTTGATCTGTTTGTGATGAGGTAGATGAAGCTAGTAAAACAAGACAAAAAGCAAAAGACAACAGAGTGAGTATGTAGGCTGGGGAATAACTTCTACATCTACAATTCTAACTATGATGGGATGCGCCCGTTGAACTCGTCCAGGGCAAAAGCCGACTCTCATACTGCTGTTTACTCTTACATCTCTCTATGTTGCCATAATTATCGCTCGTGAGAGCAAAATAGCCAACAGGGGAATTTTCCTAAACAATTGCTCATCTTAACAGTCTGTATTGTTACAGTTTTGGAAATTGGGCAATTCAATTCAAAATTCAAAATTCAAAATTCAAAATTCAAGAGTTATCCCCCTTCTCTTGTCTACCTTGTCTCCCCTACACCCCTACACCCCTACCCCCCTACCCCCCTACACCCCTACACCCCTACACCCCTACACCCCTACACCCCTAATTAACCATTTTCAACGCGGCTAGTTGCGCTTGGGCTTTGTGCAGAGATTCGTACCATTCTCTTTCGGGGTTGCTGTCGGCAACTATTCCCGCACCTACTTGTCCCCAGACGGTTTTGAGTGTTGAGTGGGAAAGGTGATAAATTGCATCTGTAGCAGATGGGGGAGTGGAGATATGGTTGATGTCATTTAGGGAGGTATGGGGGGTTAATAGTAAGGTACGGATGAAGATATTTAAGTCTAGATTGCCACGCCAATCGAGATAACCACATGAACCGTAGAATAAGCTGCGCCGTACTGGTTCTAGTTCTTCGATAATTTCCATGCACCGCACTTTAGGACAGCCTGTGATTGTACCACCGGGGAATAAGGCGCGAATTAAATCAATGGGGGTGGGTGGTTTACCACCGCAGGCATCGCTCCTTAGTTTCCCTGTAATATTGCTGACGAGGTGCATAACGTGACTATATCGCTCAATGGTGAGCAATTCATCAACGGTGACTGTTCCCCATTCACAGACTCGCCCTAAATCATTGCGTTCTAAATCTACGAGCATGATGTGTTCTGCCCGTTCTTTGGTGTTGCTAAGGAGTTCTTGAGCTAGTTGCTGGTCTTGTTCTTCTGTTATACCACGCGATCGCGTCCCGGCTATGGGTCTAGTTTGGGCTTGCCCATTTTGTAACATTACTAATCTTTCTGGGGAACAGCTAATAACTTCTCCCCAAGGTGTACACCAATAACTAGCAAAGGGGGAAGGATTAATTTTATGTAAAGCTTGATAAATTGACCAACCACTAGCGCAGGTAGTGGCAGTAAATCTTAAAGATAAGTTAGCTTGAAAAATATCTCCGGCTTGAATATATTTTTTGGCACGGTTGACGGCAATTTCATAATCTACCTGAGATGTCACAAATTCCGGTGCGATGGGATAATTAGTGATGGGTGTGATCTGCTGTACTGAGTTTTCTAGATTGGTTTTTGTTAAACGCACTTCCATCCCATCTAGTTCAGCTGCATCACTAGCTGCTAACCATAAAACCTGTTCAAAATGATCTAACACTGCAAAAGCTTCTGGTTCATACCAAAAAGCCACAGGAAATGGTAAGGGATCAATTTTCGTTTGGGGTAACTGTTCAATTTCCCAAGCTGCATCATAACCTAGCCATCCTAACCATCCGCCGGTGAAGGGGAGGTGGGGAGGGGGGCAGGGGGCAGGGGGGGAGGGGAGCAGGGGAGACAAGGGGGAAGTTATATCTTGTTTACTTTGTTGAGGTTGTCCCCGATTTAGTAACAACTCCTCTAGGAAAGGGAAAATATTTCCTAATCTTGGTGTCCACATTTGGGGTACGCCATTTATTACCCTCGGCGCACCTGCACAAATAGAATAGCGACTTAGCTGGGGTTGGTTCGTTGGTGTGGGGTAGGGACTTTCGAGGAGGGTGGCTATTTCAGATGTTGTCTGGGGATAAAATAGGGCAGAGAAAATTTCTGAACCAGTACGATTTTCTAATGGAAGCGATCGCCAATACCACATAAAAATTTATTTAGTCATTAGTTATTAGTTCTTTCCCTACACCCCTAAACCCCTACACTTGCTGCCCTAAAACGATTCTGATCCCCCAAAATAGGGTAAGAATTGCGATCGCTAGCCAATCCCATGATTTTAACCTTAAGTCATGCCAGGGGACTCGGTGTTCGTTGGGACTGGTAAAACCGCGTACCATCATCGCACTAGCCATTTGTTCAGCACGTAACAAGAGATTTTCTAATAATCGTTCGGCTACAATCATCCAAACTTTAAAACCACCTTTTAAACCCAGTTTTTTCCAATTAATTGCCCTAGTCATGACAGAACGGACTAAATTCTGGACTTCTTCTAAGACTAGGGGAATAAACCGCAATGATAAAGTTAAGGTCAAGGTAATTTCTGTAACGGGTATCTTCAAACGTCGTAGGGGTTGCAGGAGGCTTTCTATACCGGCGGTGATTTCCTCTGGTGCAGTTGTGAGTAAGTACAAGTTGGTACTGTAGATGACAGTAAACAAAATTGTACTCAAGCGCGTTCCTAAATCGATAGAACGGCGAGTGATTTTTACAGGGCCTTGATGGAATAGAATATAGTTATAGCTTTTGCTAGTTTTTACTGGCTCTTGAGAAACTGGGGGTTTATCTTTAACCAATGGTGCTAAAACTTGAGAGTTAGCCGGGAGACGTGCCTGATAATTTATACCCAAGCCATCGGGACTAATAGCGGCAATCAAAAACACTAAAGATGTTAATGTTAGCAGCCAACCCATTTGTTGTTGCCAGACTCGCCGGGGTATTCTAGCAATTAAAGTAAAAATAATTAATAGTGCTACTAGTAGTATGCGCCATTGATTATTAGCAAAGCTATAGCTAGTCAAAAAACTCATTAACCAGATAAACTTAACCCGTGGATCAAGTTTATGTAACCAAGTTTGCGGCTGTTCTAGATATAGTCCTAATGGTAGCGATCGCAGTAAATCCATAATATCAGGCAAAAGTTAAAAGGCACTGATCCAAAATAAATAAGTAATAAGTAATAAGTAATAATTAATGAGTAATAAGTAATAAGTACATTCTATTACTTATTAGTTCAAGACAGTTGGAGTACAGGATTTAAACCCCAACTCAACTGATACTACGTGAGACTTAGGAATCTTAAAACCTTGAATTTAAGATCAAAAGGTAAAGTTTCTGACTTTTACCTTTTTACTTTTTACTCTATTAAACGCGAGTTGCACGGTTGACACTGCCAAGTTCCATTTCTCGGACTTTTTTACTGCGCCAAAATAACCGTAGGGGAGTACCTTTAAACCCTAGTTGTTGGCGAAATTGTCTTTCGATGTAGCGGCGATAGTTGTCGTTAAAGCGTTTGGCATCATTGACAAATAAGGCGATGGTTGGCGGTTGGGTGCTGACTTGTGTACCGTAATAAATTTTGCCCTGTTTTCCACCCCGTGAGGTTGGCGGAGAATGCCATTTCACTGCATCTTCCAACACTTCATTAATTACTGATGTGCTGACACGGCGTTTGTGTTCGGCGGCGGCTTGGTTTACTAATTCTAAAATCTTTTCTACTCTTTGTCCGGTTAAGGCACTGACAAAAATAGTATCAGCCCATTCGGTAAAATGTAGCCTAGCTTCGAGATTTTTTTCGTAGTCGTAAATAGTATAGGAATCTTTTTCTACCGCATCCCATTTATTGACAACAATAATACAGGCTCTACCTTCTTCAATAATGCGCCCTGCTAATTTTTGGTCTTGTTCTGTGACTCCATCTAGGGCATCTAATACTAATAAAACCACATCGGCGCGACGAATGGCTTTAAACGAGCGATTAATACTGAAAAATTCCGTTCCGTATTCGACATTTTTCTTTTTCCGAATCCCGGCTGTATCAATTAGCCGATAAGCTTGTCCATCTCTTTCTAAAAAGGTGTCAATTGCATCACGAGTTGTCCCAGAAATTGGGCTAACAATTGCTCTTTCTTCTCCGACAAAAGCATTTAATAAACTAGATTTACCAACATTAGGCCGCCCGACGATCGCAATTTTAATTTCATTGGTTTCCGGTACTTCTGTCACAACTGGAATGTGCTTAATGAGTTCGTCTAGTAACTCTCCTGTACCGTTGCCATGAATTGCAGAGATGGGGTATGGTTCTCCTAAGCCCAGTTGCCAAAATTCCGCCGCCTGGATTAATCCCTGTTCTGGGGATTCGCATTTATTCACGGCGAGTAATACCGGGACTGGTTGTTGGCGTAACCATTCGGCTATTTCTTCATCTGCCGAATTGGGGCCTGTTTGACCATTAACAACAAAGATAGCAGCAGAAGCTTCTGTCAGGGCTGCTAAAGCCTGTTGACGAATCAGGGGCAGAAATTCGGTGTCATCATTAAATACCAAACCGCCTGTATCTACTACTAAAAACTCACGATCATTCCAGTAAGCTGGCATATAAGTGCGATCGCGTGTCACACCCGGTTCATCATGGACAATCGCCGTTTGTTCCCCGGCGAGTCGATTAACCAGGGTAGACTTGCCCACATTTGGGCGACCGATAATTGCAACAATTGGCAGTCCCATAGACCAAGGGTAATTTAGAGAAACGGTTAGTATATCACATTTCTCATTATAAGGGAATGGGGAATGGGGAATGGGGAGACAAGGGAGCAGAAGGGCAGGGGAGCAGAGGCAGAAAAACTCTTGAATTTTGTAGCTTGCCACTCTTCTCTACGAGAGGCTACGCCCTAAGCGTAGCTATGCCCAATGCCCAATGCCCAATGCCCAATGCCCAATGCCCAATAAATCTTCTACCTTGCGGCTGATTTATCGCCCAATTTGAAAAAATACCATAACAAAGAAACTGGCAGTTACTTCACAGGAGACTACATCTTGAGAAATCGCAAGTGGCTGCTGGAAGCCAGTCAAATTGTCTTGCAATATTTTCGCTGGTTATTTTTACTAATATTCTGCATCATACTATACGCCAAATTTATTGAACCCAATTGGATTGAGATCAAATCTTTACAACTGACTCTCCCCCATCTGCCAGCAGAGTTTAATGGCTATCGTATAGTGCAGATTAGCGATATTCATCGAGATAGATGGATGACTACGCGGCGTTTACGGCGTATTGTGGATTTAGTGAACGAGCAACACCCAGATTTAGTAGCGATTACAGGGGATCTAGTCACTCGTAACTTACCGCAATTAATCCCATCACTCAAGCCAGCTTTAGAACAGCTTACACCACGGGATAGAACTGTAGCTGTCTTAGGTAATCATGACCATGAAAACGACATCAAAGCCCTAATTAGAACCCTCAAACAAAGCGGCGTATTTGACTTAAATAATCATATCTATACATTACAAAGAGATAACGCCACACTTTATATAGCTGGAGTTGACGATGTAGGTATGGGTAAAGCCCGCCTAGATTTAGTATTGCAGCAACTACCCCCACAGGGAGCAGCCATTTTATTAGCCCACGAACCAGACTTTGCAACTACCAGCGCAGCCACAGCCAGATTTGACTTACAACTATCAGGACATTCCCACGGCGGACAAATCCGACTACCTTTCTTAAGACCATTAATTTTACCGCCTTGGGGTGAAAAATATTACGCTGGAGAATATCAAATCGGAAAAATGCTCCTATACACCAACCGAGGTTTAGGAATGACAGGCTTACATCTGCGTTTATTCGCCCGTCCTGAAATTACCATAATTACTTTAGCCGCTCCAAACCCCTGATTTTTACCGAAATATTCTAATATCTTTCCGAAAATCCGTCACTTTAACTTGTAGCAACCCCTATAATAATACCTAAATTTAAACTGAAGCTTTAATTCTTACTCCCCTTCCCTTGTAGGGAAGGGGTTGGGGTTTAGGTCTTAAATACCGTTAAAACAGCCAAAAACACCTACTTTCATTCCTAATTGCTTAAATATATGCAACTAAGGTCAATAACAAGCGTAGCAACATCCGCCATCATCTCAGCTTTCGCCGTGGGAATCACCCTCACCACCAACAGCCAGCCGAGTGACGCGGGAGCAAACAGATTTTTCTGTACACAGGAAGGGGGTGTACCTGTCACCAAAGTACGCACCTCCAGGGGAAATCAAACGCTGATTCGTTGGGTTGCTAACGACTTTAAAAAAGTCTCCCCAGCACAACGTTGTCAGATAGTCTCTGCCAGATTTCAACGCTACTACGATAACGGCGCACTTTTCATTACTAGCCGCGATAACTTTAACGGCTATCCAGTATTGTGTATTTCTAACCGCCGAGGCGCGCCTTGTACACCAAACAATGTATTAGTCACCCTCAAACCTGGAACTGACACCGGTAGAGTTTTACAGCAAATGCTGAGTTTGCGCCGAGATGCAGGAGAATCAGTGATTAATTTAAGTGGATGTCAAGCTTTTACTTATGACGAAGGTGATGTGTATGTTGATGTTAAGCAATTTATAGACGGTCAAGAGTGTAGTTCATCGACTCCTTAATATTGCATGAACTGGCGGCTCAAACACAAAATTATTTATCTGGTGTGCTTGCTGATTTGTCTTGGTGGTGTTTTCTTAGCACTCTCAAAACACCAAAGCGTTTCTAGCGAGTCTACCAGAGTAGAGCGACCTAATCGCCTTTCTGTCGAGCAATTGCAAAAGTTAGCTCAGACTATCACCGTCAAAATTACCACATCAGAGTTACTAGGTTCAGGAACTCTACTACAACGCCAAGGTCAAATTTATACAGTAATTACCAATGCTCACGTTTTGAGAGCCGCTAAACCACCCTATCAAATTCAAACACCAGATGGGCGTGTATATCAAGCTACTGTATTGCAGATTGCCGAGTTGCAGCAGGATGATTTAGCCGTGTTGCAATTTCGTAGTCCCGATATAGTTTATCCAGTCGCTAACCTCCCTGATAAGTCTCCTTTGCAAGTCGGGGATGAGGTGTTTGTGGGTGGATTTATCGCCAATTTAGCAACTCAAAAGCAGTCTACCCTGACTAAAACTCAGTTTGTCTTTACCTCTGGAAAAGTCACCCTATTGTTAGACAAAGCATTAGAGCAAGGCTACCAGATTGGCTATACCAATGATGTGCGTAAAGGGATGAGTGGCGCGCCATTGCTGAATATACATGGTGAAGTGGTGGGAATTAATAGCTTACATAAAGATCCCCTGTGGGAGACACCAGCAGTTTATCAAGATGGTTCGCAACCAGAACCACACTTGCAAGAACTAATTACCCGTTCTAGTATGGCTGTACCGGTTAAATCAGTGAACAGTGAACAGTGAACAGTTATCAATGTTGATATGTGAGGGGAATCAATCATGAGGGTTACTGGTGTACTTTCAGCATTATTATTTGGTACAGCAATAGTCATAGTGCAGCCAGTTGCTACAGCCTTGACACCTTCAGAAATTGCTAATATTGCTCGACAAATTACAGTCCGCATTGATGGCGCAAATACTGGCTCAGGGGTGATGATCGAGCGTCAAGGTAATGTTTACACTGTGGTGACAAATTGGCACGTAGTCCAACTTAAAGGTAACTACACAGTACACACACCAGACGGCAAAAAATATACTTTCAACCACAGCCAAGTCAAACAATTTCGCGGTGTTGATTTAGCTATATTTCAGTTTACTAGTAACGAAAATTACCGTGTCGCCGAAAAGGGTAATTCTGACCAAGTAGCATTAGGTACAAATATTGCTGTTGCAGGTTATCCCCAGGGAACATCAGACATTGATTTTCGTAGGGGTGCAATTACCCGTCTGGTGTCAAAGCCCAAGGATGGTTATGCCTTTGTGTATGACATCGGTGGTTTTCCTGGGATGAGTGGGGGAGCGATACTCGATGAGCAGGGTAAATTAGTGGGGATTCACGGACGTGCTACAACTCGTCCTGATACAAATGCTACTACTGTATTGGGGATTCCGTTGCGGACTTATTTAAGTCTTGCGCCATCTGTGCAGCCGGTGGCTACTGCGCCAATTCCAAAGCCAAATATTCCTTCTGCATCTTCTACATCACTTAGTTCTTCTAGAACATTGTGTGTATACGGTCTTAAACTATTTAAAGCAACCCCCAAAGAACTAATAGATGAAATTTGGCAAATTATTCAGAGGCAATACATAGACGGTACTTTTAATCAAGTAGATTGGCTAGCTGTTCGGAAGGAGTATTTAAGTAAGTCCTATTCCAGTACGCAAGAAGCTTGTCAGTCAGCCCAAGAAATGCTCAAAAAGCTTGGTGATCCTAATACTAAATTAATAAATCGAGAGAAATTCCAACAGTTTCCCATAAGTGGGGACTTAGTAGACATTGGAATTTATGAGCGCATCGAAATTAATCCAGTGGAGTATTCGCAACAGCAAAGTCTGTCGGGCAAAGTCGGATATATTTACTTGAAGCAGTTTAGCCAGAATGCTGCTAGAGAAATGCAAAGTGCTATTAGAGATTTGGAAAAACAGCAGGTATCAGGGTATATTCTAGATTTACGTGGTAATTCAGGCGGTTTATTATCATCTAGTGTAGAAATTGCACAGATGTGGTTGGATAGAGGTACGATTGTTTCTACCTTTGACCGTACAGGAGAGCAACTCCGAGAAGTCGCTAGGGGACGTGCTTTAACAAATAAACCACTGGTAATATTAGTCAATCAAGGTAGTGCTGGTGCTAGTGAAATTTTGGCCGCTGCTTTACAAGATAATAGACGAGCAGTTTTAGTAGGTAATCGAACTTTTGGGAAGAATACAATGCAATCCATTCGTCCATTAGAAGATGGTTCTTTTTTGGCTTTAACTATTGTGAGATACGACACACCTAATGGCAGGAATATCAATAAATCAGGCATCATCCCAGATGTGAATGTTGAATTAAGTCCGAGCGATCGCCAAAAAATAGCTACCCTTTCCGATCCACAGTACTCTATGGCTTTATCAATTTTGCAAAAACAAATTGCAGCTAAAACTAATTAGATAAATATTTAAGCGTTACATCACAAGAATACTTTAGCTAGTGGTAGCAGTAACGCGACTATCAAAATTTGGCGGCTGTCTGAGTAGCTATTTAATTTGATATTTTGGATGTTATCCCAACCTTGTATTTTCACGTCTTCTAGTAATTTAATAAAGCATACAATAATTACATTTACTCTCCTATGGCTGTACCAATGAGACAAAAACCATTACAAAATCATCAGGAGAATCAATCATGAGGGTGGCTGGTGTACTATCGGCATTATTATTTGGTACAGCAATAGTCATAGTCCAACCAGTAGCCACAGCGTTGACACCCTCAGAAATTGCTGAAATTGCTCAACAAATTACAGTCCGCATTGATGGCGCAAATACTGGCTCAGGCGTAATTATTGAGCGTCAAGGCAATGTTTATACTGTGGTGACAAACTGGCACGTAGTCCAACTCAAAGGTAACTACACAGTACACACACCAGACGGCAAAAAATACACTTTCAACCACAGCCAAGTCAAACAATTTCGCGGTGTTGATTTAGCTATATTTCAGTTTACTAGTAACGAAAATTACCGTGTCGCCGAAAAGGGTAATTCTGACCAAATAAAATTAGGTATAAATATTTCTGTAGCAGGTTATCCCCAAGGAACATCAAGCATAAGGTTTCTCAGGGGTGCAATTTCGAGTCTGGAGTCAAAACCAAAAAATGGCTATGCTTTTGTGTATGACATCGGTGGTTTTCCAGGCATGAGTGGGGGAGCAATACTAGATGAGCAGGGCAAATTAGTCGGCATTCACGGACGCGCTACAACTCGTCCAGATACAAATGCTACTACTGTGTTAGGGATTCCGTTGCAGATTTATTTGAGTCTTGCGCCATCTGTGCAGTCGGTGGCTACTGCGCCAACTCCAAGTAAAATTAATCCTCAGAATGCCCAAGCCTACTACAATCAGGGGGTTATTTACTATGAGCAGAAGAAATGGGAATTAGCTCTTGCTGATTTCAACAAAGCCATTGCGATTAATCCTCAGAATGCTAATGCTTACATCTATCGGGGGAATATTTACTATGACCAGAAAAAATGGGAATTAGCTCTTGCTGATTTCAACAAAGCCATTGCGATTAATCCTCAGGATGCTCTTGCTTACTACAATCGGGGGAATATTTACAGAAACCAGAAAAAATGGGAATTAGCTCTTGCTGATTTCAACAAAGCCATTGCGATTAA
>JBODRP010000095.1:0-16389 GCA_050633005.1 Trichormus sp.
TCAGAATTTATTGAACGTATGAATATTTGCATAAAAGTTTTTAATAAAGCTTATGAAAAAGTTGCTGTGTACTCTTCGCAAGAAACAGTACTTAATCCAGATATGTTAATGAGAATAATTAATAAAGTTCAAAGCATCATGTCATAAGTGTATGCCTAAGTGATTTCCAGAAAATCAATTATCAAATAATGAAGAGTGAAGACAATGAGCAGATTCTTTCTCTCCAATACGCTCTAAGATACAAGAAAATAGGGAGTGAAAATTATCAGTTTCTACTCCCTAAAGGTATACCATCCAGAAATTTAATTTTGAATTTTGTAGGCACAAGCCTTCCCATCAGAGTATTTTGAATTGTTAAGTCCACTCCAGCCAACCTTGATAACCGGTGACAATACGATTGCCATCTTTGAGGATGTGAACTTCTATCTGATCGCTAGCCCAAGAAATTTTGTCTGCAAAGGCTGGGTTAAAGACGTTAACTTTTTGATTTCGAGATGATACTGGGGAATCTGGAGAATTAATGGCTAAAGATTCTACAAATGGCCCATCAATCAAAATATCTAATTCGGCTAATAATTCTTGAGAACCTGGAGGTGCGGATTCTGATTGTAGTTGTTTGAGGGTAAAACCGCTAAAGGACATCACATTTAAATCGGCAGCTTTAACTTTACGGGCTAAGTCAGCTAAGGCGGGGGCTTGCCAAAACGGTTCTCCACCAGAGAAGGTTACGCCTGTATTTTGGGGTTTGCTTAAAATTTGCTCAACTAAACTATCAACAGTCACTAGTTGGTTAATCTCAAATGTCCAGGAATCGGGATTAAAACAGCCAGGGCATTCACGGGGACATCCTTGCACCCAGATAACAGCACGACAACCAGGGCCATTCACTTCTGATTCATCAATGTAACCCATGATGTTGAGATAACCAGAGGGAATTTCTGGGCGGATGAGTGATGGGTTGGCGGGTTTAGTTTCCATCTATGATTTATTCCTTGAAATAGTGAACTATGACAAAACTATAGGGGCGCAACGTACTGGAATTTTGGTGGTAAAGTAAATGGCATCAGCGAAAGCATTGAGGACATTAACGCTGATACACTTGAGTTGGCAAAAATCACTACCGTCGGATTCAACCGGATTATTTCCCCTAGTATCCAGCTGACGCACTAAAGCGCGAGGTCGAGAGGGAACGTTCAGTTGAATTTCATCAGGACTCAGACGCTGTAGCAGTTGGATGTAATCTTCTAGCATTTCTGTTGTCCAGGTAGACAAAACCATTGTTTGGACAGCCAGATGTCCTGTATATTCCCGGCGGAATTGGGCAATACCTGCCAAAATATCCGGTAGGTTAATTGTGCCTACTGGGTGATTGATGCGCTGCCATTGATGTGACGAAATGGCATCTAATTTGACAGCTACAATATCAGCTAGTTGTAAAGCGTCGCGTACCATGCGATCGCCTAAGAGTGAACTGTTAGTTAATACTACCGTTGGCAGTTTTGTCAACTGTTTGGCGATCGCTAAAATTTCATCTAAATTTAAGGCTAAAGTCGGCTCACCACTACCACTAAGGGTAACTACATCTATTTTGACATCAGGTAATAGCGATCGCTGTAAATCTGCAATTATGTGCCTTGTTGGTACAAAAATCTGACGCTCAGTAGTAGGTACTTGAATTTGCCCTAATTGACAATAGACGCAATTAAACGAGCAACTAGAAACTTCTCCAATCGGATCAATACCAAGCGATCGCCCAAATCGCCAAGATTTAACCGGCCCATAGACTAAGGAATGGCGGGAATTTTGTCTAGATGGTATGGGGTTCATACTTATCCTTTCGCTGCCGTGGCGATCGTCTAGGTGTTACCATCTAAAATCTACAATCAGAAAATGAGGAACTTGTGAAGCCCAACACCCCTGATGGCTGATTTTTCCACAAGTTAATTAGCGATCGCAAACCTTTATTTCCCACTGCGATCGCAAAATAGATACCTATAAAACAATACGGTTCAGTTAAGGCTAAAAACTAAAACTGGCGTAGGTTGGGTTGAGGAACGAAACCCAACATTATCAAGGCTTTGTTGGGTTGAGCAGCAGCGAAACCCAACCTACTATTCTTCTTAACTGAACCGTATTGACCTATAAAAGTATTTAAACCTATAATTAAAACTGAAAAAAAGTTAAAATTATTGCGAATAATCTGCATTAAGAATGCTTTTTATTAAAGTCCATAAAGCTTGATATATAAGACTTATAGCCACTATTGCACATCATTTTTAATTAATAATTAAAAAAATATAAATTGCATTTTTATCTAAAAAAAAATGATATGTTGGATACAGAATTGAATTTCGCACGTATCTGGAGTAGTACAACGTAATCTACTCCAGTTTTTCCCTCCTCAATCCCTTGCAAATCAAGACTTTCAGCAAGAATTTAGGAGGGTTTGAGTACAAAATTGTATAGTCATAAATCAGCCCAAACAGCCTTCAAATCTTTGCTGGAATTGGGTTACAGATGAGTACAACTAAATCCTGAACCCCTGGCCATAAATACTCGTACCCCAATTAAAAAACACTAGAACCCCTACCCAAAAATATTTTTTTAAATTCTTGTAAATCCCTCAAAATCACAGTTTGAGATTTTGAGTATAACCCTAATAAATCCAATAAATTCTATTCCAGAGTGTCGCTTCGTGACTGTCAAAGACGACTGCTATAAATCTTATATCGCCAATCACTTAACGCTTCTACACAAAAGCAAAGCGAAAAGTGAGTGGAGGGATGAGACAGCACTATGCCTTCACAAATAGAAGTCGCGGCTGAAACACATTCTACCAACAACTTAAAGTTGACACACACCAGCCGAAACCCCAGGACTTGATAACCTACCCTACTTAGCGAATCCGCTACAGGCAGTGTGACAGACGCGACTTCTATTGTTCAGGCAACAACAGTAGCAACACCATCTCCCACAGTGGCAGCTAGTCCACCGACCTTTGCGAAATTCAATGACACCACCAGTTACAGGCTCTTCCGTTACTGAATCGACACCTACCACAGCAAAATCAGGTGGTTGCGGATGCAACAGCAACAGCAGCGCCACCGTGGAAATGGATGAAAAGCTCAAAGAACGTATTGCCAAACATCCTTGCTATAGTGAAGAAGCTCACCATCATTACGCCAGGATGCACGTTGCAGTAGCTCCCGCCTGTAACATTCAGTGCAACTACTGTAATCGTAAATATGACTGCGCTAACGAAAGTCGTCCCGGAGTAGTCAGCGAACTACTCACACCCGAAGAAGCCGCCCACAAAGTTCTAGTTATCGCCGGCAAAATTCCTCAAATGACCGTTTTAGGAATTGCAGGCCCTGGCGATCCTTTAGCGAACCCAGAAAAGACATTCCGCACCTTTGAGTTGATTGCAGACAAAGCCCCAGACATTAAGCTGTGTCTCTCAACCAACGGTTTGATGCTTTCGGAACATATTGATCGTATTAAACAACTGAATATAGATCACGTTACAATTACTTTCAACACTATTGACCCTGAAATCGGCGCGCAGATTTACTCCTGGGTTCACTACAAACGTAAACGTTACAGAGGCATAGAAGGCGCGAAACTTCTCCTAGAAAAGCAACTCGAAGGCTTACAAGCCCTAAAAGAAGCCGATATTCTGTGCAAAGTTAACTCGGTAATGATTCCCGGCATTAACGACCAACACCTAGTGGAAGTCAACAAAGTTATTCGGGAAAATGGTGCATTCTTGCACAACATCATGCCCCTGATTTCTGCACCAGAACACGGTACATACTTCGGCTTAACAGGTCAACGCGGCCCCACACAAAAGGAACTCAAAGCAGTCCAAGACCAATGTGCCGGCAACATGAAAATGATGCGCCATTGCCGCCAGTGCCGCGCCGATGCTGTAGGCTTATTAGGAGAAGACCGCAGCCAAGAATTTACCAAAGATAAATTCCTGGAAATGCCCGCAGAATATGACTACGACAAACGCCAAGAAGTCCACGCAGGTATTGAGAAATTTAGAGAAGAACTCAAAACAGCTAAAGAAAAAGTATTAGCTAACAAACAGCAAGCTGCTAACAGCCCCAAAATCCTAGTTGCAGTTGCCACCAAAGGCGGCGGCTTAGTTAACCAACACTTCGGTCATGTCAAGGAATTTCAAGTTTACGAAGTGGATGGGACTGAAGTTCGGTTCATCAGTCACCGTAAGGTAGACCATTATTGTCAAGGTGGATACGGCGAAGCTGCCACATTTGAGAATATTGTGAAAACAATCGCAGATTGCAAAGCAGTTTTAGTTGCCAAAATTGGTGAATCCCCCAAAGAAAAACTGCTCCAAGCTGGCATACAGACAGTAGAAGCTTACGACGTGATTGAGAAAGTTGCTTTAGAGTTTCACGAACAATACGTCAAACAAGGGAATAGGGAATAGGCAATAGGGAATAGGGACTGGGTAAGATGTTTTCCCAGTACCCAACACCCCATGACGGCAGTTGCTACAAGTCGGGAAACCCGCCCAACGCACTGCCTCCCCCATGCCCCATGCCCCATGCCCCAATCCCCAACAAGGAGAATAGTCATGGCTTACACAATTACTGGCCAATGTATTTCCTGCAAGCTTTGTCTGTCTGTATGTCCCACTGATGCAATCAAAGTTGGTGAAGACGGTAAGCGGTGGATTGACCCCGAATTATGCACAAATTGTGTTGGTAGCATCCACTCCGTCCCACAATGTAAAGCTGGTTGCCCAACCTGCGATGGTTGCGTTAAAGTACCTAGCGATTATTGGGAAGGTTGGTTTGCTAAATATAACCGAGTTATAGCGAAATTGACAAAAAAACAAGACTATTGGGAACGTTGGTTTAATTGCTATTCACAGAAATATTCTGAACAATTACAAAAGCATCAGGGTGAAATCTTAGGGGTATAAACATGAGTGTTATTTATTTGGATAATAATGCTACCACTAAGGTAGACCCAGCAGTTGTAGAGGCTATCATGCCCTACCTGACCGAATATTACGGTAATCCATCTAGTATGCACACCTTTGGCGGGCAACTGGCCAAGGCTGTGAGAAAAGGTAGAGAACAAGTTGCAGCCCTCTTGGGTGCTGATGAATCGGAAATTGTCTTTACAAGTTGTGGAACTGAAGGTGATAATGCTGCGATTCGCGCCGCCTTGTTAGCCCAACCGGAAAAACGCCACATCATCACCACCCAAGTTGAACACCCCGCAGTCCTCAATGTCTGCAAACAATTAGAAACCCAAGGCTATAGTGTTACATATCTGTCTGTAAATCGTCAGGGTCAATTGGATCTAGATGAACTAGAAGCCTCGTTGACAGGTAACACCGCCCTGGTGACGATTATGTATGCCAACAACGAAACTGGAACTGTATTCCCCATTGAGCAGATTGGGATGCGGGTGAAGGATAAGGGCGCGATTTTCCATGTAGACGCAGTACAAGCAGTAGGTAAGATACCTCTGAACATGAAGACCAGCACCATAGATATGTTAACTATGTCTGGTCATAAAATTCACGCTCCCAAAGGCATTGGTGCATTATATGTGCGCCGTGGCGTGAGATTCCGTCCCTTGCTGCTTGGTGGACACCAAGAAAGAGGCCGACGCGCAGGTACAGAGAACGTACCAGGAATCGTCGGCTTAGGGAAAGCAGCAGAGTTAGAATTACTACACATAGAAACAGCGATTAAGAAAGAAACAAGGCTGCGCGATCGCCTGGAACAAACTTTACTTGCTAAAATTCCTGAGTGTGAAGTTAATGGTGATATTACGCAGAGATTGCCTAATACCACTAACATCGGATTTAAATACATTGAAGGCGAAGCAATCCTGCTCTTACTAAATAAATATGGCATCTGTGCCTCCTCTGGTTCGGCTTGTACCTCTGGGTCACTCGAACCGTCCCACGTCCTCCGGGCAATGGGTTTACCATACACCACCCTCCACGGTTCGATTCGCTTCAGTCTTTGCCGCTACACTACGGAAGCACAAATCGATCGCGTCATCGAAGTCATGCCCGAAATTGTCGAACGCCTCCGCGCTCTCTCGCCCTTCAAAAATGACGAAGCGGGTTGGCTGCAAGCACAAGAAGAAACATTGGCTCATCGTTAATTAGGGACTGGGGAATGGGGAATGGGGCATAGGGAATGGGGAATAGAAATAATTACCAATGCCCGATGCCCGATGCCCAATGCCCGATGCCCATTACAGCAATCCAAAATCCAAAATCTAAAATCCAAAATAGGCCATGTGGGACTACACAGATAAAGTATTAGAACTGTTCTATGATCCCAAGAATCAGGGGGTTATCGAAGAAAACGGCGAACCTGGCGTGAAGGTTGCGACCGGTGAAGTAGGGAGTATTGCTTGCGGTGATGCGCTGAGATTGCACATCAAGGTTGAAGTCGCAACTGATAGAATTGTGGACTCTCGCTTCCAAACTTTTGGTTGCACCAGTGCGATCGCTTCTTCTAGCGCGTTGACAGAGATGATTAAGGGTCTGACCTTAGATGAAGCTCTGAAAGTAACAAATAAAGACATTGCTAATTACCTCGGTGGCTTACCAGAAGCCAAAATGCACTGCTCTGTGATGGGGCAAGAAGCTCTAGAAGCTGCTATCTATAACTATCGTGGCATTCCTCTGGCTGCCCATGATGACGATGATGAAGGGGCTTTAGTTTGCACTTGCTTTGGTATCAGTGAAAACAAAGTTCGTCGCGTCGTGACCGAAAATAACCTTACCAGTGCGGAACAAGTAACAAATTACATCAAAGCTGGTGGCGGATGCGGTTCTTGTTTAGCTAAGATTGATGATATCATTAAAGATGTAAAGGAAAAGAACGCCGTAACGAATCTCAACACAAATGGCGTAAACCCTGCGGAAAAAATACCTAATTTTGGGCAGAAACGACCCTTAACCAACGTTCAAAAGATTGCCCTCATTCAAAAAGTATTAGATGAAGAAGTTAGACCCGTCTTGATAGCCGATGGTGGAGATGTAGAACTCTACGACTTAGACGGCGATATTGTCAAAGTAGTGCTGCAAGGCGCGTGTGGCTCTTGTGCCAGTTCTACAGCCACATTAAAGATAGCAGTTGAATCAAGATTACGCGATCGCGTCAGTCCCACTTTAGTAGTAGAAGCAGTCTAGTTGACTCTCAAAAGAACTTTCACAACTACATAACGAACGATCATGAGTAGAAATTCTAGCTTGTTTTCCGTAGAGCGATCGCCCCCCTTCGGCGACGTTCTACCAAACCTCACAGCCATAGCTCAACAGGCGTGAGATCCAAACACAAAGACCGACCAACTAACCAACCACTAGCAGGAAAAGAGAACAATGACTGACGAAAACATTAGACAGATAGCTTTCTACGGTAAAGGCGGTATCGGTAAATCTACCACCTCCCAAAACACCCTCGCAGCTATGGCAGAAATGGGTCAACGCATCATGATCGTAGGATGCGACCCTAAAGCTGACTCCACCCGTTTGATGCTCCACTCCAAAGCTCAAACCACCGTACTACACTTAGCTGCTGAACGTGGTGCAGTAGAAGATTTAGAACTCCACGAAGTCATGTTGACCGGTTTCCGTGGTGTTAAGTGCGTAGAATCTGGTGGTCCAGAACCCGGTGTAGGTTGCGCTGGTCGTGGTATCATCACCGCTATTAACTTCTTGGAAGAAAACGGTGCTTACCAAGACCTAGACTTCGTATCTTACGACGTATTGGGTGACGTTGTGTGCGGTGGTTTCGCTATGCCTATCCGTGAAGGTAAAGCACAAGAAATCTACATCGTTACCTCTGGTGAAATGATGGCGATGTACGCTGCAAACAACATCGCTCGCGGTATTTTGAAATATGCTCACTCCGGCGGTGTACGCTTAGGTGGTTTGATCTGTAACAGCCGTAAAGTTGACCGCGAAGACGAGTTAATCATGAACTTGGCTGAACGTTTGAACACCCAAATGATTCACTTCGTACCCCGTGACAACATCGTTCAACACGCTGAGTTGCGTCGGATGACCGTTAACGAATACGCACCAGACAGCAACCAAGGTCAAGAGTACCGCGCATTAGCTAAGAAGATCATCAACAACGACAAACTCACCATTCCTACTCCAATGGAAATGGATGAATTAGAAGCTCTGTTGATCGAATACGGTCTATTAGACGATGACACCAAGCACGCTGAAATCATCGGTAAGCCCGCAGAAGCTGCTAAATAGATAATGCCGTAATTAGGAGACACGGAGAAAGGAAGATGCGGAAGTAATTCCCCTTCCCACTCTCCCTTCCCCACTTCTCCCTCTCCCTTCTCCCCATATCCGTTCTATTTCTCCATTCTTAAAGAGTCACTGAGGCAGACTAATGACACCTCCAGAAAACAAAAATCTTGTAGAAGAAAATAAGGAACTCGTCCAAGAAGTTCTGAAAGCTTATCCCGAAAAATCTCGCAAAAAACGCGAAAAACACCTCAACGTTCACGAAGAAGGCAAATCTGACTGCGGCGTTAAGTCTAACATCAAATCCGTTCCTGGTGTAATGACCGCTCGTGGTTGTGCTTATGCAGGTTCTAAAGGTGTGGTTTGGGGTCCTATTAAGGACATGATTCACATCAGCCACGGGCCTGTAGGTTGCGGTTACTGGTCTTGGTCTGGTCGTCGTAACTACTACGTAGGTGTAACTGGTATCAACTCTTTTGGTACTATGCACTTCACCTCCGACTTCCAAGAACGCGACATCGTATTCGGTGGTGACAAGAAACTCACTAAACTCATCGAAGAACTTGACGTTCTGTTCCCCCTCAACCGTGGTGTTTCCATTCAATCTGAATGTCCCATTGGTCTAATTGGGGATGACATCGAAGCTGTTGCTAAGAAAACTTCTAAGCAAATCGGTAAGCCAGTTATCCCCTTACGTTGCGAAGGTTTCCGTGGTGTATCTCAGTCTTTAGGACACCACATCGCTAACGACGCTATCCGTGACTGGATCTTCCCACACTTCGACAAGGCTAAGAAAGAAAACAAAATTGACTTCGAGCCAAGCCCATACGACGTAGCATTAATCGGTGACTACAACATCGGTGGTGATGCTTGGGCTAGCCGGATGCTGTTGGAAGAAATGGGTTTACGTGTAGTAGCTCAATGGTCTGGTGATGGTACACTCAACGAGTTGATCCAAGGACCTGCTGCTAAGTTAGTTCTCATCCACTGCTACCGTTCTATGAACTACATCTGCCGTAGTTTGGAAGAAGCTTACGGTATGCCTTGGATGGAGTTCAATTTCTTCGGTCCTACCAAGATTGCTGCTTCTTTACGCGAAATCGCAGCTAAATTTGATTCCAAGATTCAAGAAAACGCTGAGAAGGTAATTGCTAAGTACACACCAGTAATGAACTCTGTACTTGAGAAGTACCGTCCTCGTTTGGAAGGTAACACCGTAATGTTGTACGTAGGTGGTCTACGTCCTCGTCACGTTGTTCCCGCGTTTGAAGACTTGGGTATCAAAGTTGTTGGTACAGGTTACGAGTTCGCTCACAACGACGACTACAAACGTACCACCCACTACATCGATAACGCCACCATCATTTACGATGACGTTACTGCCTACGAATTTGAAGAGTTCGTTAAAGCTAAGAAGCCTGATTTAATCGCTTCTGGTATTAAAGAGAAGTACGTCTTCCAAAAGATGGGTCTTCCCTTCCGTCAAATGCACTCTTGGGATTACTCCGAACCTAGCGATGGGGTGCAAATGTCAGGTAAATCAATATTTTCTGGTGACGGGATAAAAATAAGTCTATTTTTAGCCTAAATGCAGGTTGTAGCGTTATCTGAGAACAATATATTTTTGCGGCTTAAGACAATATAACTCTTATCGGGTCTGGTTTTTGGGTTTTGGTTAAATTTTGCTGAGATGAAATTTGTAAAATGAAAGACTATTTTAGTTGATATTATTTTAGATTAGTTTGGGGCGATTGGGCGATCGCATTCGTTGAATGAGATGATGAGGATGTAATTCGTAGCTATCTAGTAAGACTAGGATCAACTTTCTTTAAATAATCTCGAAATATTTGATGTGCTGTTTTGTGGTCTCCTTCTGGAGACATATTGCACAGCCACCATAGAAAACTACTTTGATAGCATCTTGGCTGATCAGTTGCTATTAATCGTCCAAGATGTTCACAGTTCCAGCCAGTGAAAGTGTACTCCCAACTAGAAAAAACACGAAGGGCTTGTTTTAGTCGCTCAATTGTTTTTTCTGGTTCAAAAGCGATTTCGTCAATACCAACAACAAATTTAACCTCCTTTCTCTCAAATGGACACAACCCTTGACCTGTATCAAAGATGTGTGTGTCAGAAAGACCAATTCCATAATGCCAAAATGGATCAGGTGGGTTTTGCCAGTTGAGTAAACGTCCATAACGCTTACTAGCTGGATCAACAAGACTTTCAGCTGCTTCTATTTTCTTCTCAACCTCATTTGCAAATAAAGGCATAGCTGGAAACACATACTTGACGAGATGAAGTCAGACTAATACTCTCAACACAACAACGCTAGTTTTAGTGTAGTGGCGTGGCATGGCTAAAGTAGTGCAAAAATATAGTTTGCCCGCACAGGACGGGCTAGAAGCCCATCCCACAAGAGAGTTTTAATGCAACATTTAAGGCTTGCCACGCCACTACTTGCTATTCTATTGCACCAATCAAAACTCTTGCTCTTTCAATAGCTTCTTGTTGGATTTGTAAAAGGGACAAATTGAGTAATTCTGCTTTTGTGTCTCTTTCTATAACAACTTCTATGTTGATTCCTTCGTATTCACCACTACCGTTATCTTTAGATGTGGCTACCGTAACGACTATATTAGTAGGTTTAGACAGGAAGCGATACTGAATATTAAGAAGTTCTAACTGCATATTGAAGATGATTTTCCTCAAATTTTAATCTAAATTTATCAAAATAACCATTTACGTCAATGTCAAAAAAACAATGCAGGTTTCCACAAGTGTGCGGACTTGGCAATATTTTAGCGATCGCACCCCACAAATATGATTGAATTAGCTTGATGGGCTGGCGATACCTACGGTAAGCTGCGCTAACGCACTAATGGCTAAAGTTAGCGATCGCTACGGTAAACTACGCTAACGTCTAAAATACACAGAGTAGGCGATCGCCTAGATTGATTAAACCCTCATTCAGATTCTACTTGGTGAGCTTGTGCATATATCCGCAATGCAGCAGCCATTTTCTGTTCATAATCTTCACCCTGAGACTGAAACCAAGCTAATGTTTGAGGGTCTATCTTGACAAGAACACTCAATGATGAAACAGGCTTCCACCAGCGAGACTTGCTAAAAAACTCCTCAGTCAAAGGTGGAATATCTGATGTATCAATCTCTTCTTCTGATAAGGAATCAAGTTTCTCCCAGTTCGTCTTGGAGGTATTGTTCATAGCGTTTTCGTTCATAAGGTAAAGCTTTACGAAGTGAAATAATGCGGATTGTTTCTGCGTCTGGTTCTGTGAATACGACAACTACAACGCGTCCATCAAGCATTCCCAGTCCGATAAATCTATCTTCGCCGTAGTCTTGACGATCATCTAGCGAAATCCGAAGCGGTAAAGTGAAAATTCGATAAGCATCTGCAAAATCTAGTTCATGCTTGGCAATATTACGCTCATTCTTTTGCTGATCCCATTCAAACTCCATACTCTAATTTTATCGATTTTGGCCAGTTGGTATCTTTTACGCTCTCACCAAAGTATATATACAGTTTGGTTAATTATTCCAGTCTGTCTCAATGTTAAGATAATATAGTAAGGCTAAGGAGAAATATTCTTGGCTAAAAAAGTCACTATTACCCTTGATGATGAGATTCTGGCTTTTATTGACCGACAGGCTGCGTTAGCTGGAGATACTCCCAACCGGAGTGGCTATGTCAATGCTGTTTTAGCAGAACATCGTCGCGCGGTTTTAGAAGCAGAAATGATCGCAGCACTCAAAGAAGATCATGAAAACCCTGAATATCAGGCAGAAATAGCAGCTTGGGATGCCGTTGTGGGAGATGGTATTGAATAATGCCTAACGGTGTTTTAACTTATCGACGAGGGGAAATTCGCTGGGTATCACTCGATCCAAGAGTGGGTGCAGAAGTTCAAAAAACACGCTCTTGCCTAATAGTGCAGAATGATGTGATGAATCAATATGGTTCTTTAACTATAGTGATGCCATTTCGACCAGGAACTAAAAAAGCTCCTTATATAGTGAATGTCAAAGCTACAACAAACAATGGTTTAGACCAAGACCGCTATATTGATGTTGCACAAATTCGTAGTGTTGATCATAGTCGAATATTAGGGTTAATAGGTATTTTGGAAGATGAATATTGGGAGAAAATTCGTGCTGCGCTAGATATAGTTTTGAATTTTGAATAAAACATCCAAATTAAAATTAACCGAGGCGATACCTGCGGTAAGCTGCCCTAACGCACTCATGGCTAAAATTAGCGATCGCTATGGTAAGCTACGCTAACGGATAAAACACACAGAGTAGGCGATCGCCTAGATTGATTAAACCCTCATGCAGTTCTGTAGGGTGCGTCAGCTTGGGTAAACTATTTCATCATGAAAATTAGTTAGTGCTGACGCACCCTACTTGCTATTGGTTGCTAGTTTCGTCTAAAGCTTTTTGTATTGCATCTCTGCAAAACTGTGCGGGGTCATCTTGTGCTTGTACCGCTTGCTTCATTGATTCGGTGACGCGAAAGCTGAGATTAGCTGTCATGGGTTCATCACCCTTTGGTTGTATCGGTTCTAAATTTCCTGGATTCCCCTTTCGATTAGGCATTGTTGAGAAATATAAATAAGGCTTGAACTGTCTGCGCGCAAACATATAGAGTTTTTAAGCAGTAGGTAATCACCCTGGAAAAGTTGTTACCTACTGATACCACTTTTAAAAAAGGGCAATACTATTTTATGGTGTTTTCACGTCAAGAGTTGGAATTGTTAACGATTCCAGAATTAAGCCTGTTGGTTAAACGGTACGGATTACGACCTACGGGAACAGGTGGACAAAAGACAAGTTACCTCACTACCCTGATGGCGTTTCCAGCTTTAGCCCTGCAACAGTTAGAGGAAAGAAGAGGGTTAATCCGTCCTACCTTTGACCAATTACAGATAATGACTGAGATTCTAGATCAAATGGGAACACTCACACCGGAACAGTCAGCATTGTTGAGGGTGAGTTTTGAGGGTAGACGCATGGAACACCCCAAAAGATATGATCAAGAGAAATTACTAAACTTGTACAAAGTTAGGAATCATTTATCTGAAGTGATTGAACTATTGGGGATTATGTAATCTCTCTGAAATGTCTTTTGTTGTCTATGTTTCTTGGTTATCCAAAGAGTGATAGCACAAAAGACACACCATCAGCGATCGCTATGATAAGCTAGGCGATACCTGCGGTAAGCTGCGCTAACGCACCGAACCAACAGAATGCACTTACCTTGACTAAGTAGGCGATCGCCAAAATAAAACTATTCAGTCAGTTCTTCTTCATCGTCAGCATCATTTTCTGTTTCTGCTTGTGCAACCATTTTAATGCGATCGCCTAACCGTTTTGCTAAACCACCACTTATGGGTAGTTCTGTTGCATCTGGAAAGTGAGGCAGACGATAACGGCTATCATGGGTGTGTTAAGCAATGAGCGCAGGTGAGATATCTGCACTAGTTTAAATTATGAGGTAATTCAAATGGCTTATAGTGATTTTACCTTAACAAAGTTTAAAAAGGATTTCAATATTAATATTAATGAGGAAAATAATTTATTTGCTAGTATTGAGCCTGTACAGATAAGTGATAAGCTAACTAATACGCTAGCAGAAACAACAGAGTTAGCATTAGCGATTAACACAGAAAAAGCTCGTTCGGAAATGATTATTACGCCTATTTTATTAGAGGTGAGGCGTAATGCAAATTATCAAATAAGTTTATTTTCTGGGACAGATTTTAATGTTGATGCTGATAAAGGTCTGAATGGTTATTGTGATTTTGTCATCAGTCGCTCTAAGGAACAGTTAACAATTAATGCACCTGTGATGATCATTGTTCAAGCCAAAAATGAAAATATAGCCTTTCTTACCCTAGTGAAGTACAAACGACGATAATTAAACGCGGATGAACACAGATAAACGCAGATTAAAAACTCCACCCACAAGGGGATGGTGTTTCACGCCGCTTTCAATAAATTTGTACCTCAGCAGACTAGGAAACGCTATATTAAAGGTGGATTAGGTCAATGTATGGCAGCGATGTTGGCAGCACAAATATTTAATGAGCGAGAAGCAAATGCAATTAAAACAATTTATGGAGCAGTCACAACAGGAGATATTTGGAAATTTCTGAAGCTAGAAGGTACTGATTTATTTGTTGATTTGAATAACTATTATATTAAGGAATTGAATAAGATTTTAGGAATTTTATGTCAAGGTATCCAAGGTTAAGTGCAAGCGTGAACATTAGAGTACGGCTGTGAATATATTTGCTTTTTATCCTGCTAAATTTAGAGATAGGATAATATGATAACTAAATATGTGGCAAAATATTATTGTTGTCCTAAAGCAAATGCGATCGCCTAAAATGTTATGCTTTCAAATATCAAACAACGCTACAGTTTAGATGAATATCGAGCATTAGAAGAAAAATCGGAAGGACGCAGTGAATACCGAGATGGAGAAATAGTACCTATGCCTGGAGCAACTCTCAAACACAGCCGCATCAGTGGCAATATTTTTGCATATCTAAAGTTTTTGCTGCGTGATACTCAATTTGAGCCAATTAACAGTGATTTGCGGTTGTGGATTCCTGAATACCGACGCGCAGTATATCCAGATGTGATGATTTTTGAGGGTGAACCACAACTAAATGAAAATCGCCTAGATGAAGTTTTAAATCCGATTTTAATAGTCGAAGTTCTATCTCCATCTACCGCAGATTACGACCGACAAAGTAAGTTTCGGATGTATCGTTCTATTAAAAGTTTTAAGGAATATTTATTAGTGGAGCAAGATGAGCCTTTTGTGGAGCGTTACACCAAACAATCCCAAGGTTGGCTACTGAGTGAATTTAACGGTTTGGATGGTTCTATTTTCTTAGAATCAGTTGGTCAGGAGTTAGCGATCGCTGAAATTTATCGCGGTGTAGTTTTCGATTAAAATAGCTTGAGAAAGTGATAACTTTACTACAGTAACCAACTAAACAAATCTTGAATAGTCAATTGCAGTTCACTGGCAAATGATGGTACAGGTATGAGTGCATCTGGCTCATCAAACACTTCCGTTTCTTGTTGAGGACGGTAAACAAAAACAGTTTGCTCATCGGGGTCAATTAACCAACCCATTTGAGTACCATGTTTCAAACAGTGAATGATATTTTTAGTTACTTTTGTCTGATTTTGATCTGGTGATAAAATTTCAATTGTCCAGTCGGGAGCAATAAGAAAAGTATTAGCAATTTCCCCATTCTCGTCGCGGGGAATCCGACTCCAAGTAAAAACCGATATATCAGGTACAGTTGAACGACCGCCAAATGTGCAACGCAACTCAAGAAAGGCACGAGCGAGACGTTGAGGTTTAACTACACTATTAATAGCAGGTACAAATTCGCCTTGAATTGCGCTATGTTTTTCTTGCGGGATAGGTTTTTGAATAATTTTACCTTCTATATATTCACTGGCGGGTTTTGTTTCTGGTAATTTTAGGAACTCGTCTAATGTGATGGGTTTAGATGGGGTTTGTACCATTAAGACTGCCTCGCAAAAGGGAGTAACTGGATTTTTGTATATGTTATCGCACTTTATTTATATTATTGCGATCAGCTATGCTAGGCGTTTAAGCCATCGCCTGTGCATATACCTGCAACTTTATATTTATTATGTATAACTACGTTAAGCTACGTTAACACTTTTTGGCAACGATTCTTCTGTAGGGTACGTCAGCATTAATTTATCTTGATTATGGAATACTGTAACCAAGCTGACGCACACTAAATTTGTGGAATTTAAAATTTTTGCGCTTAATAATAAAATAATACAAGATAATATACTCAACTATATCTAATTATCGCCGAGCGATCGCCTCTGGAGATACATTATCTTCTTTTTCATACTGATGTTCAATCAAATTATTAATCAGATAATCATACTTTGATGGAATTAACTTATGGACATTCTTAATTTCTCTTAAACCTATAATAATTTCCTCCTCATTTTCAGGATAAATTTTGAGTTTGCAAATAGCAATATTAACATCATAAACAATTTGATTTTGCCCATTTTCACCTGTG